>JAFVZS010000017.1 GCA_017508015.1 Lentisphaeria bacterium | reverse complement strand
CGTTGGCCAGATCAGCTTCCGTAGTGTTGTCAAAACTCACACTCAAAGTCAAATCATCAGCAGCAACCGGTGCGGCGGCCGGAGTTTCAGCAGTCAACACTGCACAACCTAAAACCATAGGAAGAATAAAAAACTTTTTCATGAAATACATACCTTATTCAATTCACGTAATAAAACAATTTAAATTCAGTTGATGAGCTTGAAACAGCCAATGCGTTAATTTCTGATTTTCCTTTACTTTCAACGTGTCCATCCAACTTTACAAAATTGGCATTATCGTTGTGCCGGGCATCAATACGTTGCGACTCTGAACCAGTGTAAACCTGTGCAGGTGAAAAATAACATGTAGTTGCGGAGATTCCATTGGCATCACCGGCATAAACCACAGTCGCACCGTTTTTCAAAGTTCCAATTTTATTCACACTGAACTCAAATGCATTATAAGTTGCAGCTCCCCAGTTGCCATTTACCCCGTATGCGAGATATCTGCTTAAGTAAGCAAGATTGGTGGCATCAGTGCTTTGAGGATTGTATTTTTGAATATCACCCGCTCCGGTTGTATATTTTTCAGAAGAGGGACAAGAATAAATAGCTGGATTTCCATCTGTTCTGACCATTGTCGGTGCCCAACGGTTGCCATTGGCTGTACCCGGACTCGGACTTTGATAAAGTCCCGGAATATAGTCATCATTCTGCGAAGTATACATCGCCACAGTCATGCCGATCTGTTTAAGATTGTTGATACAGCTGGCGGCACGGCCGCGTTCCCGCGCAGAATTGAGTGCCGGCAGCAAAATCGCCGCCAGAATGGCGATGATCGCAATAACGACGAGGAGTTCAATTAAAGTAAAACGCAAGCGTTTTACTTCACCATGGTGAAAGCTCTTGGTAATCATTTCCGTTCTCCTTTTTTTTGGGTTATGGGTAAGGTTTATCTTAAAACACCGATCTCTTTGAGCCAAACGATCAATTCTCCGCTCCACGGATGGGGAGCCGCAGGATCTCCCAAACCGATCCCGTGCCGTCCCTGATGATAAATATGCAGCGAAAACGGCACACAATTATCTTCCAGAGCATTGGCAAAATCAAGCGCATTGCGTACCGGCACAGTGGCATCTTCGATAGTGTGCCACAAAAAACACGGCGGGGTATCATCATTGACCAGCGCATAAGCTGCAACATCTTCGATCGCTGCCGCATTATCACCGATCAGATTCTGACGGGAACCGGCGCAAGCTCCGTAACGGGTATCCATCGAAGTTTGTGCATAGCAGAGTATTGCAAAATCCGGACGGCTGCTGTAACGCTCAACCACCTCTGCGGCATCTCTTTTGCCCGGATCATTTTTCACCGCAGTCATCGCCGCCAGATGTCCGCCGGCTGATGAGCCCATGATGCCGACCAATTCCGGATCGATCTTCCACTTTGCCGCATTGGCCCGCACCATGCGGATCGCCCGGTGCGCATCCAGATTCGGTGCCGGATAGCGGTAGGAACCGTTGCGCACCGAACCGGTCCGGTAACGCAAAACAAAACCGGCTATTCCGTGTTTGTTGAGAAATTTGGCGTAATTCACCCCTTCATGAGCATAAGCCAATCCGGAATAAGCTCCCCCGGGACAAATCACCACCGCCGGAGTTCTGGCTCCGGAAGGATTTTCCGGCAGAAAAACTTCGATCGTCGGAATATCACACGGTCGCTGACCTTTTGCCAGCGGGGCATCATTTTCCCAAAGCCGCACGATTTGGCCGGCATTCAAAGCTGTCACACAAAATAATGCGGCAAACAACCATAATTTTTTCATCATTCCCCGATCTCCTCTTTGAATTTTTTTACCTCTTCCAAAAGAGCCGTGCCGAAAAAGGTATCCGGTTCCAGATAACTTCCTTCACTCCATTCATTCCAGGCATTGATGAAAATCGCCTGAGGATCGCAGACCGCAAGCTTGCGCAAAAGATCGGCAAAAGCCGCCGGATCACTTTCCATGACCGGCAGCCACGGATATCCGAGAACTTCATACACATCACTCTGCGTTGTCCGCGGACTGGAATCCCACCCGGCAGTGACCACCGGCAAATACGGACCGGGCAAAGTACGGAAAGCTTTGTGAGCCAATTCCAGATAAGCCGCATTGGATTCCTGAAATGCAACTTGCAGATCCTTTTCCCAAAGCGGATGACTGAACATGCAATTGTAACTGGTATAACAGTCAAATCCCACCTTTTTCACCCAGTCGGCATAAGGACACGGCGAAGACGGCTGACTATCCAGATTATCATACCATACAGCATTGAGATGGATCCCCGGTAAACCGGCTTTTTCAACTCTTTTGCGGAAATCTGCCAGAACACCGGCGGCAGACTCCACTCCCCCCATCTGCTTGATGAAACGGTTGGTGGCATAGATCGAAAAGTAAGGCAGACCATTCAACCGCCAATAGTTCGGCCGGAGCAGGTATTTTTCAATGATCATATCCCAGATGCCGGAAATGTTTTCTTTGGTGTCACTCCACCGGTAAAGCATTCTGCGGTTGAAAATATCCCGGTTGGCCGGCATCCGGTCGTACCAATCATGGTTTGCCCACATAAGAGCAAATTTGAATTCCTGATTATTCGGGGCATTCAGAAAACCTTCATCCAAAGCCCGCTGCAAATAGGGCCCTTCGTACCAGTACCAGTCAAAAACAAAAGCATCGATCCCGTAAGCTTTTGCCGTGTCAATCTTTTTGGCCATGACCGCCGGATCAGCCTCGTCCTCATAACCCCATACCGGAATTCGCGGCTGGCGGTGTCCGGCAAACCGGGGACGGGCTGTTTTCAACAATTCCCATTCTGTCCACCCCCTGCCGTGAAACGCTTCATTGCGGGCATCGGCATGGTAACTTGGGAAATAATATGCGGCAATATCCATAACTGAAAAACTCCTTTCAAGTGTTCTGTTGATAATTATACCTCAAAAAAATGTTTTCCACCTTAACCATATTGCAAAAATATAGCACAATGTTGCAAAAATATGGATTTTACCAAAAAATAGCATTGACTCAGTTGTAAATCATCGTTTCCGGCAGTAAAGTATGATATGAGCAATACAATAAAAACCTTTTATCTTGAAAAATTGCGTCCGCTGGAAAATATTCCGGTAAAAATCCGGGATACCTACCAGGATGAATCCGCTGAAGCGCATACTCATAATTATATTGAGATCGCAATGGTTCACAACGGGCGCGGAACTCATTTGAACCATTTTCCGGATGGCCGGATCATATCCAATACGATTATCAAAGGAGATATTTTCGTTGTTCTGCCCGGAGAAATCCACTCCTATGCCAATTGCCGGGGCTACCGGGTCTACAATCTGTGTGTCGATGTGGATTTTTTTGCTTCGCTTGATCAGGAATTGTGCCGGTTGAAACACTATAAACGTTTCTTTGCCCCACAACGGCTTCCGGAAGTAAATCAATTGCACCTGCTGCCCGGGGCATTCGGAGAGGCCGAAGAAAAACTGCGGCGGCTGGCTGTGGCAAGCCGTTCAAATTCACCGAGCAGTATTCTGGCGATGAAATTGGCGTTGACCGATTATCTTTTTACCGTTTTTGACAGCGATTCCCGCAATTGGTATCCGCCGGAAAAAGATTTGAATTCCCGGCTTTTTCAATCGATAATCCAATTGGAAGCCAATCCGGAAAAAAAGTTTGATCTGAAATCAGTTGCCCGCAAAGCCGGTATGAGCAGTTCCGGTTACGCTCATAAATTCAAACAGCTCACCGGAGTTCCACCCGGGGATTACTGCCTGTTTTTAAAACTGGATAAAGTCCGGCAACTTTTGGAAGACCGCCAGATGTCTTTAACGGAAGTTGCTCTGGCGTGCGGCTTTACCGATAGCAATTACATGATCAGAGCATTCAAAAAACGTTTCGGTATCACTCCCGGCACTTACCGGAATAATTTCCGGCAAATCACCGGAATCACCCGCTGATCCATGCGTTACTTCAGCAATTTTTCCAACGCATCAATGGTCCGGTCAGCCGCACCGCGATGCGGCGCAATGGCATTGTACGCTCTTTGACCGGATTCTTTGCGCAAATCTTCCGAAAAAACCAACTGCGACAATACCCCGGTCAACTCCGCATCTGAACAGCAATATACTGCGTTATTCTCTTCCAGAACTTTGAGAATATAACGGAAATTACGCAACACCTGACCGGTCACGACCGGCTTGCTCAAAAGTGCCGGTTCGATCAAATTGTGGCCCTCATCATGACCGGCAAAACTTTTTCCCATGACCACCACATCTGCACTATTCATTAAGAGCAGCATTTCCCCGGTGGTGTCGGCAAGAAGTACATCTTTACTCTTTTCCGGCAGCATGCAGCTGCTGCGCCTGGCAAATTCAACGCCTTGGCTCTCAAGCATCTGCGCCACATCATCGCCCCTTTCGGCATGCCTGGGAACCAGAACCAGTTTCAATTTGGCAAAACGCTCTTTCAGTTTCAAAAAGCACCGGGTCAGCAGCTCTTCATCTCCCGAATGTGTACTGGCTCCCAGAATCACCACATTTTCCGGATCACTGCCGAAGTAAACATCAAAAACGTTATCCATCGGCAATTCCGGTATCTGCTGGTCAAACTTCATATTTCCGCCGACTTCAACTTTTGCTTTCGGAGATACCGACAGGAATCTTCCGGCATCAGCTTCAGTCTGAGTGAGAATCAGGGAAAATTTACGCAACAGCGGCGAAAAAAACAACTTCCCGAAACGGCGGTAACCCTTGGCTGAATGATCGGACATTCTCGCATTAACCAGAAAAACCGGAATGCCTTTGCTGGCCGCAATCGAAATCAGATTCGGCCAGATTTCCGTTTCAAAAATCACCAGTTCCGCCGGACGGAAAAGCCGCAATGCCTTGCGCACCATCCACGGGAAATCGAGCGGACAAAAAATCACGGCCGTATTTTCCGGACACTTTGACCTTGCCACATCCTGACCGGTGGTCGTCGTGGTGGAAAGGATGAATCTTTTTTCAGGATAACGCTGCAAATATCTGCGGATCAATGACAACGCCACCACGGTTTCGCCGACACTCACGGCATGGATCCAAACAGCTCCCCGGAATTTTGTCAATTCAGTTTTGCGCTTGCCAAAACGGGCGAAACGCTCACCGAAAGTACTTTTCCAACCGCCGCGATGACGGTATTTCAAAATCAACTCCGGTAAAAAAAAGATAAAGCCGACCGGCAAAAGCAGATTATATAACAATCGTCCCATTTTATGACCTTCAGATATCCAACAACTCCGGAACACAGCGGCCGATCATCTCCTGTGACAGCAGGGTCACATCTGCCGAACTGTCACACAACAGGGCCTTTTCCACCAATTCGCCGCATTCATGCATCGATAAACAACGGATCAACTTTTTTACCAGCGGCATCGCCCCTGAAGACATGCTCAATTCATTGACCCCCAGACCCAATAAAAACGGGATCATCGACATATCTTCCGCGATCTGCCCGCAGACCGCCACCGGAATATTCTGTTTAAGTGCTTCAGCTACTGTAAACTTGATCAAACGCAACACCGCCGGATGTGCCGGACGGTACAAATGTGCCACCCTTTCATTACTCCGGTCTGAAGCAATCGTGTACTGAATAAGATCGTTGCTGCCGATACTGAAAAAATCCGCCTCTCTGGCAAAACGGTCGGCAGTCATCGCCGCCGCCGGAGTTTCGATCATCACTCCGAGCGGAATGGAATCGGCAAAAGGCACTCCGCGACGGGCAAGTTCCACTTTCTGAGCAGCAATGATCGCTTTGGTTTCCAGCAATTCATCCATACAACTGATCATCGGCAGCATGATCTGCATATTGCCGTGAACTCCGGCACGCATCAAGGCCCGCAACTGGATCTCAAAAAGATCACGTCTTTCACGCAGACACAGACGGATACCGCGCAAACCGAGAAACGGATTCTGTTCCGCAGTACGCACAATACCGCTGTTGAGTTTATCTCCGCCGATATCCATAGTCCGGATCGTCACCGGATCATTTCCGGCAGAAATCATCAATTTCTTATAAATTTCAAACTGTTCGTCTTCGTCAGGCAGATGCTTTTCATCCATAAAGATGAATTCCGTCCGGAACAACCCGATGCCGCCGGCTCCGTTTTTGCGGATTTCACTGTAATCTTCCTGAAACTCCACATTCGCCGCGATCTCCACCAGAAAACCATCCGTCGTCACCGCCCGCAAATCACTTTCACCACGCAATTGCCGGTAAATTTCTTCAGCTTCCCGGCTCTTGAGACGATATGCCTCCTCGGTACCGGCATCCGGATTGATGATCACTTTGCCGCTGAATCCATCAACGATCATCTTATCCGCAACCGTCAGTGAATCAAGCAGTTCTCTGGGCAACCCCACCACCGCCGGAAGTTTCAGTGATCGGGCCAGTATCGCCGTATGGCTGGTCGTACTGCCGGTTTCCACCGCAAAACCCAAAACCTTTTCCCGGTCCATTCCGACTGTTTCAGACGGAGTAAGCGTGGAGGCGATCACGATCCGCGGTTCATCGTACGCAAAATCCTGCGAACCGACTTCGGAAACATTGGCGGCAATACGATGCCCGACATCCCGGATATCCACTGCTCTTTCCTGTAAATATGCATCATCCACAGCCGAAAAAGCGGCGGCAAAACGATCCACCGCCCGGAGTATCGCCGACTCGGCATCCAGCAGATCGTCGGTAATATGCTTTTCAACTTCAGCGACCATCGTCCGGTCATCGACCAAAAGCAGATGGGCATCAAAAATGTCAGCTTCATTGTCGTTAAGCTTGCTGCGAACCTTATTCTGAAGTTCCTGAAGCTGTTTTCTGGTGATCGTCAATGCGGCATGGAACCGCTCCAATTCCACCGGAACCATTTCTGCCGGAATCGTTGTTTCCTTGCTTTTCTCAGCTTCACGGTGGATAAACATCACCCGTCCGATGGCAATGCCGGCAGCCACCGGAGTAGCCTGAACAGTACAACTCGGAACCCGCATCAGTCACCTCTTGTGGCGTTATTTGTCATCAAAACTGCGATCGAAATATTCGGCGACAGAATTAACCGCTTCAGCGGCATCCGGGCCGCACCCGCGCAACTCAAGTTCGGTATCTTTACTGGCAGCCAGCATCAGCATCGCCAGCACACTGCGGCAATCGGCATCGCTTCCTTTGCCGTCAGTACGGCGGAGTTTCAAATCAGACTGGTATTTGCCGGCAATATGCACGATCTGAGCCGCCGGACGGGCATGAAGCCCCATCGGACTGCTGACTCTGACCTTTTTGCACAAACTCGCTCCGGTTGCCATCATCAAAAAACTCCCTGTTTCATATTAAAAAAAACCTTTCCGGTCACTGCTGTATTCAACAACCGGAAACTTAACATTTCCTTAATATATCACCAAATTACATTTTTTTCAACCCATATTCTCTTGAGTTGCTGTAATTTCCGCTTATATTTGTCAATAGAGGAGTAAATCAAAGAGAAGGAGTTGGGAAATGAAATTTTTCATTTTTGCCGGTGCTGCGATCATATTATCTTTGCTCACGGCCGCCTCGATCGCCATTCCGCTGTGCAATGCACAAAACGGCAACAGTCAGGATTTCATGCCGAGCCGTTTTGTGATCATGGCCGCTCAGGTCACCGTCTTTTCACCGATGAATGACCAGCATGAACCGCAGAATGTCATCGTCAAACTGGATACCCATACCGGCAAGACCTGGATACTGCAGCTTGATGTTGCCGGTGGAAATGATCCCAAAGTACGCCGCTCTTCATGGCTCGAACTGGGCAATCACCGTTGAGCTTATCGTTTGTAAATCTCCTGAATTTTGCCTCCGGAGCAAAAGTGTATAAACTGTTGCCCCCCGCAAAACAGGGATTGCCTCAAAGCAGCGGATGCCGTACAGCAAGGCCGGAAGGATGTATTTTACAGACAATAACTATTGTTTTTGTACAACGCAGAGTACTTCAAAGTGTGCCGTCCGCGGAAACATATCCAGCATCCGGACATACTTCACTGCATATCCGGCGGCACACAACGTTTTCAAATCCCGTACCAGAGTATCGGCCGCACAGGAAATATAGATTATCTCTTGCGCATTGACCCTGATCAGCTTCTGCAACGCCGCCTTTTCCATACCGCTGCGCGGCGGGTCGGCCAATACGGTAAACTCCGGATGATCCTGATAACGTTTCAAGGCTTTTCCCGCATCCCCGGCATAAAAACGGCAACGTCCGGCGACCTGATGCTCTGCGGCATTTTTCCGGGCAAATGAAATCGCTTTGCCATTCAATTCGATACCGGTGCAATGCAAATTTTCATCAGCTTCAGCCAATGCGATGGAAAACACTCCGACACCGCAATAAAGCTCCAGCAAATTCCGGCATCCGGATGCTTTCACAGCCCTCCGCACTTCCCGGAGCAATTCAGCTGCCACCGGCATATTGGTTTGAAAAAAACCATCCCCGGCAACCGCAAATTCCCCTGCGCCTGATAAGTTTTCCCGGAGAATCCCGGGATCATCCGGATCGATGATCACCGCATGTTTTTGCATACTGCTTTTGCGGTACAGAGTACGGGCAGAGCTGGTGTTTTTCAGAATTTCATTGATTTCCGGAGCTGCCAGAAAACACTTCGAAACCGGAATGATGCTCCGGTTATCCTCTGCGATATATCCGCAACAGTTTCCGTCACCGTGCAATACCAGTTTGTTGCGGTAAAACAACTCCGACGGTGAGGCGAAAGGTTCGGCAAAGAGCTCCGGCGAAGCGAGCCGGCTGCGTACCAAAAAATCCTGCAACTGACGGTTCTTCCATTCTACTTCACAGGCATAATCCATATGCATGTATGCGCACCCCGGACAACTCCCGGCAAGCGGACACGGCGGAGTCTGACGCAATGCTGATCCTTGAATGATCTTCTCCGCTTTTCCCCGGAGAAAACGGGACTTTTCAGCCACAATCCGCACTTCGGCCTTTTCCCCGGGAACGACTCCGGGGACGAAACAAACCCGGCCGTCATTCAAACGCCCGACACCGTCACCACCATAAGCGATGGCACTTATTTCCAGAACTTCATTCCACATCGGCAGGCTGTGTCGGCATGACACCTTCACCAAGATCGACAATACCGCTGTCCCGGCGGGGAGTGCGGGAACCGCCAAGCAAATCAGAAACCGTTTCCTGACCGCTCACCGGATCATCATAATCAACGCCTTTCCGGGCCGGAGCCCCCCCCATCCGGGAAACCACTCCGGTACGGGGATCCCGGTGCAGCATCGGGATCGTACCGCTGGTCTTCCAGTAGGAGTTTTCCTGAATAATGCCGTCTGCATTGAAGGACATGTAATGAAAAATACGCGGAGCAACCGGCATCAGCAGATGGATACGGCTGAGCATATCCACCTGAACCTCATATTCCATATAAGCCAGCACCTGACCGATACGGGTAACCGCATAGATCCGGCCGTTATCCTCAACGCGCAAATAGTAAAATTTTTCACGGTTCGTTTCCAGTTTCAATATGGAATAGACCCGGCTTACCGCCGGACCGTCATCGTTGCCGGAATCTCTGGGCAAGCCAACCTCCTTGCGCCATACCACGGCACCATTGGAGATCCGGAGTATCGCATTGCGGCTGCGGAACTCCCGGGGCAGATTGTTGTGCGATATATAAACATGCACCTGATAAGTCCCCGCGCGTTTCAAATTGTAGTAACGGTGCAGCGGCACTACCACATTTTTGATTTCCCCCGGAGCGATATACAATCCCTTTGCCTGCAATTCAGCACCGGGTATCCGCTGAATAAGCCGGTTATTCTGATCGCGGATGTCAAAGAGGATAAACCCCTGCAATTCCGGCCGTTCACCGAATAACAGCGGCCGCCCGGAATCATTGCGGATGGTAATACAGGCATAAACCTGCTCGTGAGTCATATAAACAGAACGGTTGAAACGCAAACTGACCGACAACTGACCTGAAACCGGCAATGCCGCCAACACTATCAACCACACCAGAATGCTTTTTTTCATTTTCCACATATCTGTTCCTCCCGGTTGCACACATCACTTATTTCCCCGGCGATCTTCCGCGCATCCATCTGCCAGCAGCGGTAACTGCCATCCGGACAAATCCGCTTCAAACAACCGGCGCATTCACAATCGGCAAAATAAAACCGGCAGTTCTTCCCCCACGGCCCGGTCAATACCGGATCCGTAGCTCCGTAAAAACCGAATACCGGCCGTTTTAATGCCGCCGCAGCATGCAGCGGACCGGAATCATTACCGATCACCGCACAGGCATTGCGCAACAATTCAAAAAGTTGCGGCAACGTCGTTTCACCGGCCATATTGATCACATTTTCACCGATTTTCCCGGCAATCGCTCTTTCCCCGGCACTTCCGGCGGCGACGAAAGCCATTTCCGGATGTTCCCGGCGGATCTCCCGGCAGATATTTCCGAAAAATTCCGGTGGGAAACGTTTACTTTCCCAGCGGGTCCCCGGCAGCAGGGCGATGTATTTTTCCGGCAGTTCCGGCAAAGTGCACCGGGCACTTTCATTGACCGGCAGATCCGGCTGGATGACTCCGGAATCGATCTCAAAAAGTTCTTTGACCAAAGCCGCATAACGCTCTACCGCATGAACCGGGGAAACGGCGATTTTACGGTCATAAAAAATTTCCGCACTGCGTTCCCGGGAACCGGCAAATCCCACCCGCATTTTACTGCGGCTCAAGTGTGCCGTATACCCGCTGCGGAACAATCCCTGAAAGTCAATTGTTACATCATAATATTCTTTGCGCAATTCCCGGCGCAAAGAGCACAATTCCGGCAGAAAACGCCAAGATGCCAGCTTGCGCCTCTCAAAGATGATTTTACGCCGCACCGGGAAAGGAGAAAAATCCAACAGCGGTGCAAATTCCGGATTTACCACAAAATCCAGTTCTGCCGCCGGAAATTTTTCCCGCATCAGAGCCAGTGCCGGGAAAAGATGCACGATATCCCCGAAACTGCTCGGTTTGATCACTAAAATACGCAAAATATTCTCCTCAACGGCCCCATTCCAACCGCAACGCCAACCTCTCCGGCAAACCGGCTTCCCGGACTTTTGCCTGTGCAGAAGCGATATCATACGGGACACGGTAACGGGTGACGGTCTCCGCTTCTTTATCATAAACTGCAAACGATGCACGGGTATCACCATTGCGCGGCTGCCCGATACTGCCGATATTAAAAAGATATTTATGTCCTTTGGCCAATTTCACTTCCAATTCATCGGCTATCGTAAAATCTTCATCCGCAGGTGGAAAAGCGGCACTGTGCTCCCACTGGTCGATCACCTCAACAAGTTTACGCCCGCTGGCAAAAGGAGCCTTGTCAAAAGCAACCGGCACATGCGAGTGACCGCAAAAACAGATCTGAGAAAGCTGATAAGAAAAATTACCCACCGCATGATGCGTATCAAACACATACCCCCAGGTTTCCGGAGAATCCAATGTCGCATGAACAAGGGTCACGGGTATTCCCGGCACGGTACGCTTGTACGGCATATTTCCGATGAACTCCCGGTCTTCATCAGAGAGCATATTTCTTGTCCAGCCGATAGCGATCGCCGCATTGGTATTGAATCCATTGGGAATATCATCTTTCCTGATGGCAAAATCATCGTGATTGCCCCGTACTGCGGCAACAAAATTCAACTCTTTTGCCTTGGCAACGCAACGTTTCACATCGGCATTGTAACCGACCAGATCACCAAGAAACAAATAGTGATCGACCCCGATGGCACGGCACTTTTCCAGAACCGCTTCCAAAGCATCAAAATTGGAGTGTATGTCACTCAAAACAGCATACTTCGCCATGAAAAATCTTCCGTTCTCTCTGCTGAAAAACCGACGGCATACAGCCGGATACCATTTCCTGTCAAAAAAAGCAGAACACCAAGACCGCTGTAAGCCGGATTCTGTACCGCCTTGCGGCGGCGGCAATCATCTGTCTGTGCGACCAGAACCCGGAGTTTATAACGCCGCGAGCCACGGCTCACTCCCTATTTGGTCTTGCTGCGGGAGGAGTTTACCATGCGGTGAAGCTCTCACTCTCACCCGGTGGGCTCTTACCCCACCCTTTCACCCTTACCGCCGGTTTCCCGGCGGCGGTCTGCTCTCTGTTGCACTGGTCTTTCCGTGGAATATCGTCCACAGCACCCTTCTTTTCAAAAGGGCTCCCCGCTCTATGCAGTCCGGACTTTCCTCAACAGAGAATAACTCTCTGCCGCGATTGCCCGCGATCAAGATGCTCTTGCCATATAATATAACCATTATCCGGATAATATGCAAGAAAAAATTCTGTAAATATTCACAAGATGACCTTTTTTACTTGTTTTCAATGCCGTTTGGTGGTATATTTCCCGAAACATATTTTTACAGGGATCTATTATGTTGACCAGAAAAAAAATTCTGCTTTCAGTTGCGGCGGCGGCATTGATCATCAGATTGATTTTTGCATTCTCATTTCACAACTCGTTTTTTGTCAGCTACCACCTTGTTCCGGGGCTGGATATGCAGACTTTACTCGCTTTTTCAGAATGGGGCGGCGGACATGATCACAGTCCATTTTTTACCTTTCACCGTGTTTTCATATTTCTGAATTGGTTTTGCTGCGGTCAGACCCACTACGTCTGGAATATTTTTATTTTACAATCTTTGATCGGCATACTCGGAGCAATTTGCATTACCGATTTGATCCTGAAATTTTCCCGCGCCAGGAAAATCGCACTTGTCACAGGTATGCTATCCGCATCTTACCTGCCATTTTTAGTTTATGAATTTTCCATTCTGCAAGAAAATTTCATGATGAATTTTACTTTTTTTGCGTTTTGGGCAACATTTAATGCCTGGCATAAACGATTCAACCCAAGCAGCTCCATCATCCTGATAATTTCATTTTTTGCCATGCTTGCCGGACGACCGGCAGCCGTACTCCTGGCCATCACCCTTATCGCCTTGAGCATATACAAAATGTACCGCAAAAAACAACCGGCTA
Organism: Lentisphaeria bacterium; assembly: GCA_017508015.1. GTDB lineage: Bacteria > Verrucomicrobiota > Lentisphaeria > Victivallales > Victivallaceae > UBA1784. The sequence goes on along the minus strand of JAFVZS010000017.1, from coordinate 3,249 downwards.
AAGTTATTCTGCCTATCGCCATTCTTATCTTCTTACTTTCAGCAGCCGCAATATTCAATTATTCATTCTGCGGAATTATGTCTCCATTCTATAATGCAATGCCTTATACGATACAATACAACCTTGAAGTTGCCGGAACTACACCTGATACACCCCCCGGACTCCAAAAACAAAATGCACTTTTACTGACCATAAAACAGGCCGCATCCAGAGTGCCGACCTTATTCAAATGCGGAGAATTGCCCGAAAATCAGAACATTTATTTCTGGTGTGAAAAAATCCCGGAATTGAATTTCTACCCCTCCCCCGGAGCGGTCATCCCGCTTGCCGTGGCCGGAATTATGATCGTCATCTTTTCCGGTTCATGGAAGAAACGTTACGGACTGCTCCTGTTACCTTTGATAACTATGGTGCTGCCGCTTTGCGCCAGAGAACCCATCGGCCGATACCGCCTGATGCTGGTGCCATATCTGTTTATCATCGCCGCCTGCGCCACCGCGATTTTCTTCCGCATAAAAGATGTCAGAATGCGTGGTGCAGTGCTTTTCGGCGCGGCTCTCGGAGCTTTTTTCAGCATTTACAACGGCGATGTGCCGCAACGGATCCGCCCCTATGATTATCTCTCATGGGCCATCGCCATGGAAAATACTTCCGGCACTCCGGCAGAAGAAGTCCTTGAAGCGTATTACGATCACTGGCAGGCATACAATTTCCATTCCGACAAAGCATTCAGCATGCTGATGGATAAATGTCTGGGCAGCGGCAGAATCGATCTGGCCGCCGGAGCCGCCCAAAAAGCCATAACCGGAAATCTGACCGATCCGGATTACATCCATTATTACCTGGCATGGTGCGCCGCATTGCAGAATGACCCGCAAACGGTGAATCACCACCTCACACATATACTCCACCCGGAAAATCTGCCCGCAGATATGCATCAAAAATACATTATGCTCACAAATGATACCCGGCGGATATTGACGATTATGGAAAATTGAAGTATATTATATCAAATGAAATAAAGGAGATTCACATATCATGAGCAAATTTTACGTCACCACACCGATCTATTATGTCAATGACCGGCCGCATATCGGCCATGCTTACACCACCGTACTTGCCGATGTGCTGGCCCGCAGTCACCGCTCACTTTCCGATGCCACATTCTTTCTGACCGGAACTGATGAACACGGGCAAAAAGTTCAACAGGCCGCAGAAAAACGCGGAGTTTCCCCTCTTGCACACTGCGATGAAACCGTGGTGCGTTTTCAGGAACTCTGGACCCGTCTCGGTATCACCAACGATCACTTCATCCGCACCACTCAGGCAAATCACAAGAGAATCGTTGCCAAAATCATGCAGGATCTCTATGACCGCGACGAAATTTACAAAGCCGATTACACCGGTTGGTACTGTGTCGGCTGCGAACGCTTCTTTACCGAAAAAGATCTCGTTGACGGCAAATGTCCGGATTGCGGCAGAGATGTTAACGCCATCACCGAAAGCAACTACTTTTTCCGCATGAGCAAATATCAGGATTGGCTCATCGATTACATCCAGACTCATCCGGATTTCATTCTGCCCGCATTCCGCGCCAACGAAACCCTCGGATTCCTGAAAAAACCTCTCGGCGATCTCTGCATCAGCCGCCCGAAATCACGACTCTCGTGGGGAATCGAACTGCCTTTCGATCCGGATTACGTCTGCTACGTATGGTTCGATGCCCTGATCAACTACATTTCCGGTGTCGGGTACGGTACTGATGAAGAAAAATTCAACTCATGGTGGCCGGCAAGCTGTCACCTGATCGGCAAAGATATTCTCACCACCCACAGCGTTTACTGGCCGACAATGCTCAAGGCAATCGGTCTGCCCATGCCGAAAACGATCTTCGCTCACGGCTGGTGGCTCACCGGAAACAGCAAAATGAGCAAATCTCTGGGCAACGTCGTCAATCCAATGGATATGATCGACCGGGCCGGAGTCGATGCTTTCCGCTACTTCCTGCTGGCCGAAATGAGTCCCGGCAACGATGCAAACTTCAGCGAAGATGCTTTTATTTCACGTTACAACAGCGATCTGGCCAATGACCTCGGAAATTTGCTTTCGCGGGTCAGCAAACTCACCATCCGCGCCACCGGCGGAGAAATCCCCGCTCCCAATGAACTGAATGCCGATGATGCCGAACTGGCCAACGCCGTTACCCAAGCCATCTCCGCAATGGAATCATCTTTGGAATCATACAAACTCGATCAGGGCATCAATGCTGCAATGAATGCCATCCGGGCCGGAAACCGTTATCTGGAAAAATGCGCTCCATGGACTTTGGCCAAAAACGGCGATACCGCCAGACTTCACACCGTTTTGCACAACGCCGCCGAAGCCCTCTGCAAAGTGGCCGTGCTGCTGGCTCCGGTAATGCCGCAAAAAATGACCGAATTACTCTGCGTACTCGGAGCCGATAAAGCCGGTATTTCCGGAATCGCCGATCTTGCCGGCCTGAAATCCGTCGCCGGTTTCATCATGAAAGAAGCTTCGCCGCTCTTCCCACGTATCATTGTAGAGACCGATCCCGGAGCCGCCGCCCCTGCCCCCAAAGCAGAAAAAAAAGCCAAAACTGAAAAATCCGCTCCGGAAAAAACTCAAGCCCCGGAAAACGTGTTGATCTCAATCGACGATTTTTTCAAAACTCAACTCAAAACAGCCAAAGTTCTCTCTGCTGAAAAAGTCGATGGCGCAGACAAACTTCTGAAACTTTCCATTGAAGTCGGTCCTGAAGTCCGTCAACTGGTCGCCGGGGTCGCTCAATTCTACTCCCCGGAACAGATCACCGGCAAAACCATCGTCATCGTCGCCAATCTCAAACCGGCCAAAATCCGCGGCATCGAATCTCAAGGAATGCTTCTGGCCGCAAAAAATGGCAATGACTTGAAACTGGTCACCATCGACGGCGACATGCCTTCCGGTATTTCCATCGGCTGAGTTACTTTTCTTTTCACGGGAAAAGAAAAGTAACCAAAAGAAAAGCGGAAAGTCGCGCCGCTCCGTTGTCGCGACTTGATCGGGCGGGCGGTTGACACCGCCCTTGACAGGGGCTCCGCCCCCGTACCCCCCGGGGAAATTTTTGCGGCGTAAACAATATAATTAAAAACTACCTTACTCGCAGTTATGAGTACGGCGCAAGCCGCACGGAATGACGTAGAGCGAGGCCTCCGGAAAATCGACTGAAACCGCCGAGTGCGAAGCACG
>JAFVZS010000016.1 GCA_017508015.1 Lentisphaeria bacterium | reverse complement strand
GCCGGGATAGGCACCGGGGGTGTCGATAAAGGTGATGATCGGGATCCGTGCCTGATTGGCAAGGCGCATCAACCGCAGAGCTTTGCGGTATCCCTCGGGCTGCGGCCAGCCGAAATTGCGGAAAACATTATCTTTCATATCCCGCCCTTTCTGGGTGCCGATGATCATTACTTTGCGGCCGTTGAATGTAGCCGGACCGCCGATGATGGCTTTGTCATCGCTGAAACGACGGTCTCCGGAAAGCTCCATAAAGTCAGGGCAGAGGCGGGAGATGTAATCCAGAGTGTAGGGGCGGGCGGGATGACGGGAGATCTGGACCTTTTGCCACGGTGAAAGATCGGAATAAATATGGTGCATGGTTGCTTCCAGTTTGGTATTGAGAGCCTCAACCTCGGCAGTGACATCAATGCCGCTGGTTACGGAAAATTTCTGCAATTCTTCGATTTTTTTCCGGAGCTCAACGATCGGTGCTTCAAAATCGAGCATGATTTCAGACATATAAAAGCCTCTTTTCTGTGGTTTTATTCGATAATGCTGACCGGAGTACCTTCCGGTATGAGTTGGTAAAAGAGCAGGATATCTTCAGGACTTAAAACGGTCGCGCCGTCTTTTACGGAAGTTTCAACCGCAGTTGCGCCGCCTTTGCCGTGGATGGAAAGCGGCAGGATCGCTTTATCCGGGCGGTCACTGCGGGCGAGAGTGATGCGGAATTCACCGTATGGATTCTCTTCAGCACCGGGATCGATGACCCGGCCGTGACGATCCTGGAATTTGGGATTTTTGTCGCGGGTGCAGATCACCAGGTCACTGCGGGTAACGCCCTTGTCGCGGATATGGCAGTCAAACGCGGCAAAAGGGATCACTTCTTTGCCGACGATACGGTCGATTTTCAGGAAACCGTTTTTGCGGGAGATGGTCACCTGCCATTTATCGGCCTTGATAAAGGTTATCTTCTGGCCCAGTGAAATGTTGTTGGCTTGGGCGATGTTGTTGTAGTGCATGACAAAAGCCCGGGGATTGTGGTATTTTTTGCAGAGAGTGGAAAGGTAATCCCCGTGAACCACACTGTGAGTGACGGTGTATTTGGGATCTTTCCAACTCTCATTGGTCAAAGCTTTGCGGAATTTGACGGTCTGCCGCTTGAGTTCCTCGATGGCAGGATCGTATTTTGCCGCACCTGACCGGTTCACCGGAACGGTGTTTTTGAGTGCGGCACTCTTTTCTTTGCCGGGGGAGGAAGCGGGAGCATCATTGCCGGATACCGCCGGTTTTTCTGCCGGAACAGCACTGTTTTGTGTCTGCGCCTGACCGTTCTCCGCAGTACCGGGAGCATCGGCTGCGGAATCGTTTTGAGTTGTCTGCTCTGCGGTATTTTGAGTTTCGGCGTTTGCCGGATCATCTTTTTTGGGGATGATCAGATAGATGACCAGTGCGGTGACGGCGGCAACCACACAAAACAGCAAAATTATCCGGATGTTTTTTTTCCGGTCATTACCATTCTTTTTTTCTTCGCGGGTAACATTGAAATCAAAATTCTGCATAAACATATCCCTCACTGAACTAATACATTGCACCGCATATAATATATTGCACCTTGACAACTTTTTCAAGTTTCGGATCTCATTGCTTAAATATTAACCGTCCAAATTTTCGGGGTACACCACAAATCAAAGCAGAGGGACGGCGGCAGGATCGGTTTCGGGGGTATGGAAGTCGGGGATGAAATCTTTAACGGCTGAATCGGCATCCTGAACGAAACCGTCTTCGATACCGGAAGCAAAAAGTGCGGCTTCGGCGACTTCATACTCATAATCGCTGATCCGGCGATTGAGTTCGGGGAAATTATTTTCCGAAACTTCGCCGCATGGCAGGTATTGTCTCATCAGGGAAAAGATCACTTCGCCGGGCTGGAAATTTTCGGCGACGAACCGGATGACATTCAGGGTATTTTCCAACTGTCCGGGCAGTATCAAGTGCCGGATGATCACGCCTTTTTTCATCATGCCGTCGTCACCGATAACGAAATTACCGACCTGATCCAGCATGGTACGGATTGCGGTTACTGCCACTTCAAAATAGTCGGGCGCGCGGCTGTATTTTCCGGCAAGTTCGGCATTGGCGTACTTCAGATCGGGCAGAAAGATATCGACTTTATTTTCAAAAAGTTTCAAAGTTTCCGGCAATTCGTAACCGTTGCTGTTGTAAACAACGGGGACCGGCAGTTTTTCGTTGAGTGATTCAGCGGCGGCGGCGGCGAAGTGTCCCGGAGTTACCAGATTGATATTGTGCGCGCCCCGGTCGATCAACCGCTGATAGACGGTGCGCAGCTGTTGGGTATTCAGAGTGGTACCTTCGCACATATTGCTGATAATGTGGTTCTGGCAGTAGACGCAGTGCAGGTTGCATCCGGCAAAGAAGACGGTACCGCTGCCGCGTTCTCCGCTGATGACCGGTTCTTCCCAAAAGTGAAGTCCGGCTCTGGAAACGACGGCGGTTTGCGGTGCACGGCAAACGCCGTACTGCCCGTTATCTCCGGGAAAAAACGGCCGCGCCGCATGGCAGCGGCGCGGACAGATATCACAATATTCCGGCATATTCAAAATGCAGTTACATCTGCTGATTATCGGTAAATTCTGCGGGGGCAGCTTCTTTGACGGCAGCTTCTTCGATATCCTGCACGATGATATGGACGCTGGTTACATTCATACCGGTGGTATTTTCAACTTCGCGGATTACCGCGCGCTGGATTTCCATGGAAACATCCGGGATCCTGAAGCCGAATTTGAAGACCACTTTGATTTCGATGGCGACATTATTGTTTTCGCCGAGAGAGATCATGATATTGCGGGACTGCATCCGCCGTGAACCGACGATTTCCGCCAGATTGTCCACCAGCGAACTGCCAGCCAGCCGGGAAACTCCGGGGATGGCAAGTGTGGTTTTGCGTGCGATCGAAGCGATCACACCCTCGTGAATCCGGATATCGCCCAATTCAGTATCGTTCAGCGTCATGGTTTCATTGGCTGAATTAACTTCCGGCTTGACAGAGTTGCTCATTTTTTGATCTCCTTGTTGGCAGAAT
>JAFVZS010000015.1 GCA_017508015.1 Lentisphaeria bacterium | reverse complement strand
GCACGATCCATCCGCCGGTTTCCGGCTGGCGGCTCGCGGGCAATCACTTTTCAAGTCTGCGGACACCGGCCCGGTCGGGTACATAGTACACTCCCTCACTTTCGCTTCGGTTAGACTTCGACCTCAATGCACGATCCATCCGCCGGTTTCCGGCTGGCGGCTCGGCTGTCCCTTAACAGGGGCTTCGCCCCCGTACCCCAAATGCCATTTTTTATTCCGCTTTCTGTAGAAAAATTATGCTTTGCCACTTGAAAAATCGGTGATTTACCGTTACTTTATAAAATATACGTTTTTCACGGAAAGGGCCTTGATCTATGGCAAAAATTCGAGTGGTGGTCGCCGGTTACGGCAACGTTGGCCGCGGCGTATTGGCCGCACTGAAAAATAACCCGGATATGGTCGCTGTCGGCGTCTTGAGCCGCAATCCCGACCGGGTCAGAAAAAGTTTCAATGAAATCCCCGTTATGCAAATCGCTGACGTCGATACATGGCTGGATGCCTTGAAACCAGATGTCGCCATCCTTTGCGGCGGCAGTAAAGATGATTTGCCCATTCAGGGCCCGGCTCTGGCTCAGAGGATCAATACCGTAGACAGTTTCGACAACCACAGCCGTATCTCCGAATATTTCGCCGCTATGGATGTCGCCGCCGGAAAATCCGGTCATGTTTCCGTCATTTCCACCGGCTGGGATCCCGGTATTTTCTCCATGGAAAGAGTCGTCGCCAATGCCTTTCTCCCCGGTTCACGCGCTTACGGTTTTTACGGCCTCGGTGAATCCGGCGGCTTAAGCATGGGTCACAGCGATGCCCTGCGTACCATTCCCGGTGTCAAAGATGCCCGGCAATATACCCACGCCGTTTCCGCATCTATCGAAAAAGTCCGTTCCGGCGAAAATCCGGAATTTACCCCCGGTGATATGCACACCAGAGAGTGCTTCGTCGTCCTCGAAGACGGCGCCGACCAGAATGCCGTCGCCGAAACGATCCGCACCATGCCGGGATATTTCGCCCCATACAAAACCGAAATCCATTTCGTTACTCAGGAATTTCTTGATCAGAACTGCGCCGGATTCCCCCACGACGGACTCGTCGTCGCCGCCGGAAACACCGGAAACAATCACTCCGCACGCATCGAATACCGCTGTATCTGGGGCAGTAATCCCGAAGCAACTGCCAATGTACTGGTCGCCCATGCACGGGCTGTCAGCCGTCTGGCCGATGAAGGCAAATGCGGAGCATTCACCATTCTGGATATACCACCAGCTTACTTTTCCATGCACTCTAAAGAAGAACTTTTGAAAAAATTTATGTAAGGAGAATTTATCATGGCTGAAATGGCAAAACTGGCGTTCCTCGTCAAACCTGGAGAATTTGAGTTCCGCGAATACCCAATCCCCGAAATCGATGACGACCAGATACTGATCAAAGTCGAAGGATGCGGCGTTTGCGGCACCGACGGACATGAATATAAACGCGATCCATTCAACCTCTGCCCGGTCGTTCTCGGTCATGAAGGCAGCGGCGAAATTATCAAAATCGGTAAAAATGTCAAGGTCGATTCAGCCGGTAAACCGGTCGCAGTCGGCGATAAGATCGTTACTTGCATCATCCCGTGCGGCCAGTGCCCGGCTTGCAAAAATACCCCCGCCAGAACCAACCTTTGCGAAAGTTGCGGCGTCTACGGCCTTTTCCCGGATGATGATATCCACCTTAACGGATATTTCGCCAGCCACATGGTCGTGCGTAAAGGTTCCACATTTTACAATGTTACCGGCATGTCGCTCGATCAGCGCATGCTTGTCGAACCCGCCGCCGTCGCCGTTCACTGTGTCGAACGTGCCAAAACTACCGGCTTGCTCCGTTTCGATACCACCGTGGTTATTCAGGGGTGCGGACCCATCGGTCTGATGGTCATGGCCGTTATCCGGACTATGGGCATCGAAAATATCATCGCTCTTGACGGCAATGACAACCGTCTGGAAATCGCCAAATCTCTCGGCGCAACTCACACTTTCAATTTTACCAAATTTGCTTCAACCGATGATCTTGTGCAGGCCGTCAAAGATGTAACCGGCGGACTCGGTGCCGAATTTGCCTTCCAATGCACCGGTGTACCTGCCGCTCATGCCACCGTCTGGAAACTTATCCGTCGCGGCGGCGGTCTCTGTGAAGTCGGCTTCTTCCTCGACGGCGGAAATTGTTCCATCAATCCCCATTACGATCTTTGCAACAAAGAGGTCACCGCTGTCGGTTCATGGGTCTATACCCCGCAGGATTATCCGACTACTTTCGACTTCCTCCGCCGTGCCAAAGCGATCGGTCTGCCGGTTGAAAGTTTCGTCACTCACCACTTTCCGCTTTCGCAGATCAAGGATGCTCTTGAAGCCAATGTCAACATGGCCGGGATAAAAATCACCGTCGTTGCCGACTGATTTTGCTTTGCATTGCGGGCAAGTGGGAGTTTGTGGGAGTTTGTGGGAATTTTTGAGAGGTAAAGCCGTAGGTGTTTGAGACTCTCAAAACCTCTCACTATCTCCCAAAAACTCTCAAAAACTCTCAAAATCTCTCATTGGTAAACGCTCTGCCGGCTCAATCTGCGGCAATTATGAAAGTTATTTCTGCAGCATTCCGGCAAACAATTCAAATCCTTCGCTTTCCGGATAAGCTCCGATGACCTCGCCTTTCCGGAAAATGACCACTTGACCGTTGCGGCTGCCGGCAATGCCGATATCTGCGTTGCGCGCCTCTCCGGGACCGTTTACCGGACAGCCCATTACGGCAATTTTATGCCAGCGGATGAGTTTGCCGGCGGCTTGCAATTTTCCGATAAGATCTTCCACCTTCTGCGCCAGACCGATCAGGTCGATCTCAGTGCGGCCGCAGGTCGGGCAGGAGATGACTTCCACCGCATTACCCGATAATCCGCAGGCATCCAGGATTTTTTTCGCCGCCGCCACCTCTTTTTCCGGTTCAGCGGTCAAGCTCACCCGGATCGTATCCCCGATGCCGTCGACCAGCAGTGACCCGATCGCCGCCGCTGAACGCAAAATACCTTTTTCCGGTGTTCCCGCTTCGGTCAACCCCAGGTGCAGCGGTAAATCGCTTCTTGAGGCAAACTTCCGGCAGGCTTTCAGCGTAACAGCAATATCGGAACTTTTTACTGCCGCTTTGATCTTTTTTACGCCGTATTTTTCCAGTCGTGCACACTGATCGAGAACCGCTTCACACAGCAGTTCTGCCAGAGCATCATTTTTTTCCATACCGCTTGAGAGCAATGTTTCAAGCCGGTGGAGTTTCAAACTTCCGGCATTGGCTCCCACCCGGATGACTGTGCCGTTGGCCGCTGCCGCCCGGGCGATACGTTCCAAAAGCTGCTGATCCTGAATTATTCCCGGATTGACCCGGATGCCGGCACAGCCGCTTTCGATCGCTCCGATGGCAGAAGCTCCGGAAAACTGGATATCGGCGATCACCGGTATCGGAGAAGCGGCACAAATACTTTTCAATGCCGCCGCATCTGCCGGAGAATCTGCCGAAAGTCTGATGATGTCGCAACCGGCCCGGACCAGCCGGTCGATTTGTGCCAGACTTTGTTCAATATCCGCAGTGCGGGTGTTGCACATGGATTGCACCGTTACCGGGTAATCCGATCCGATCCCGACTTTGCCGAGAAGAAAATTTCTGGTTTGCCGCCGCATTATTTGCTGATACTTTCAGTTTTGCTGCCGTCGTCACTGATCTGGCGAACCAGCCGCCGACCGTCAAAATAGGTGATGATCACGGTCAGCAGGATCAACAGCGTAACAAATACATAAGAGATGATCTGCATCACTTTGGCGGGAACCCGTTTTTTGGTTACCCACTCCAGTACTCCGAAAAAGATGTGTCCGCCATCCAGCACCGGGAAGGGCAGTAAATTGAATATCGCCAGCGCAAAAGAGATCACCGCCACCAGATAGATCCCGTAAGCCGGACTGGTGCGGAAGGAGTTGTAAAGTACCATGCCGATCCCCAGCGTACTGGACATGTGACTGGGCTTGAGCGAACTGTGATTTTCCGTCAGTCCCAGCTTGTTGCCGATGGTCGTGGCGATACCGCGCAGACTTTTCCAGCTCATTTCCAGCGTGCTCCAGAGCAATTCAAAAGGATTGGGGTGATTGTAAGCGGCATATTCCACCCCGGCATCATAGGCTGCATAACGGCGGGCGGAGAGTGTGAATTGCAGTTCCTGCCCGTCGCGCAATACCGTCAGGGTCACCGGTGCGGTCTTTTTTCCGGCGATATACTGCTGCATATCCTGCGGTTCATTGATCGCTGTATCATCGACTTTGAGCAGGATGTCGCCTTTTTTTACTCCCGCCTGACCGGCAGTGCCGCCGGTCATCACCGAAGCGATTGCAACTTTGCCGTCACTTTGCTCCATGGTTATACCGGTGAGGTAACGGGTTTGATCTTCAGCATTTTCAACGGCATCCGGAGTCAGCTGCACGGTTACCTTTCCGCCGTCGCGCAGTAATTCCACATTCATTGTGCGGCCGTCGCAAAAGAAAAGTGCCGTCTGAAAATCGGTCAGTCCGGATACGGCTTCTCCATCGACTGCAATGACGATATCTCCGGCTTTGACTCCGGCTTTTTCCGCCGGTGAACCGCTTTTCGGATAGAGTTTTACCGGCAGCAGCGGTTTGAAAAACGGATAAGCCAGTTTTTCATCGCCCGCCTTGCCCGGAGCATCGGGATTCTCCTCCGGTGTATAGGTGACGGTAAAAGTTTCCTCGCCGCGGCGGACTTCCAAAGTGACATCGCCGATGGTGAAAAGGATTTTTTCCACAAATTTTTCCCAGGTGTCGTGAAATTCACTGCCGTTGAGCTTCACGATCACATCTCCGTCGCGCAGACCGGCGGCATATTCCGGAGATGTTTCCGGTACACTCAGCACTTCGATCTCCCGCATCCGGGGCGTTGCCTGGGGAACTCCCACTGCCCAGACGATACAGCCGATAAGCAATCCGGATATAATATTGAATAACGGGCCGGCCGCCGCCGTGACGATCCGGGCTTTCGGCGAAGCTTTGGGCAGAACCGTGCCGTCGGCACTTTTCGGAACCTCATCAGAGGCATCGACCTGCGGCAATTCCACGTAACCGCCCAGCGGGACCCAGCCGATACGGTACTCCACGCCCCGGTATTTTTTCCGCCATACCGGACGGAAGCCGATGGAAAATGCATCGATGTGCAGCCCCATCAGTTTCGCCGCCAGAAAGTGTCCCAACTCATGCGAGAAAATGCAGAATCCCAGAGCGATGAAAACCAGTACGATCACTCCGGCAGTGCTCAAATATTCCAGAAAAATTTCCATATAAAATACCCCGTTTGGTTATGTCATTTATATAGAATAATACTTTGATGCGTTTTTTTCAAGGTTAGACAGTTGTTTTCCTGACAAAATGGTGTTATATTTCTCTGATGACACATATTTTCAACTATTCAGGAGAATGCCATGGGCGCAAAAATTATCGACGGTAAAGCAATCGCACAGCAAATCAATCAGGAAACCGCTCAAATAGCTGCTGAATTGGCGGTCAGGGCCGGTCGCAAAGTCGGTCTGGCAGTGGTGCTCGTAGGGGATGACCCGGCCAGTGCAGTTTATGTGCGCAATAAAGTCAAAGCCTGTGCCGATACCGGTATCGAATCGCGCATGATCGCCATGTCTGCGCAAAGTTCCACCGAAGATGTTCTCAAAGTTATCGCTGAATTGAATGCCGATGACACCATCGACGGCATTCTGGTGCAGTCTCCCCCGCCGCCGCAAGTCGATGAAGCCGCAGTGATCCTGGCGATCGATCCGGATAAGGATGTCGATTGTTTCGCTGAACGCAATGTCGGCAGGCTGCTTATCGGCGAAAAGCCCGGATTCCACCCCTGTACGCCGTGGGGTGTGATGGAATTGCTGAAACGTTCCGGTATCGATCCCAAAGGTAAACATGCCGTGGTCATCGGCCGCAGCAATATCGTCGGCAAACCCATGGCCGCTTTGCTTATGCAGAAGGCCGCCGGTGCCAATGCCACGGTGACGGTGGTGCATTCCGGCACGCCGGATATCCGCCGTTATACTCTGGATGCCGATATCCTGATCGCCGCCATCGGCAAGCCGGAATTCGTTACCGGCGATATGATCAAAGACGGTGCCGTGGTCATCGATGTCGGAATCAATCGCATTTTCGATGAAACTCTCGGGAAAAACCGGCTGGTCGGCGATGTCAGATACTGTGAAGCGGTCGAAAAAGCTTCATACATCACCCCGGTTCCCGGCGGAGTCGGGCCGATGACCATCGCCGGATTGCTCCGCAACGCCTGCATCGCATTGCAACTCAAACTGGAGAAATGAATTATGAAACGATTCGCTGAAATTTCCCGCAAAACCGCTGAAACGGATATTGCCGCTTCCATAAATCTGGATGGCGAAGGCAAATCGCAGATAGCCACCGGGATTCCATTTCTTGATCACATGCTTACCCTCTTTGCCAAGCACGGCTTTTTCGATCTGAATGTTTCGGCAAAGGGCGATCTGGAGGTCGATTGCCATCACACCATGGAAGATCTCGGTATCGTGCTCGGTGAGCTGCTGGTCAAAGCTGCCGGTGACAAAGCCGGGATCCGCCGTTACGGAAATTTTCTGCTGCCGATGGATGAAACTCTGGTGATGGTCGCACTGGATTTTTCCGGCAGAGGCGGACTTTACTATGATGTTACTCCGCCGGCTCAGTTTCTCAACAATATCGATACCCGGCTCTTTCATGAATTTTTTCAGGCATTCGCCGTCAGAAGCGGTTTGAATCTTCATATCCGCATGATCGCATCCTGTGAGACCCATCACCTTTTTGAAGCGATTTTCAAGGGGGTGGCCAAGGCTCTGGATCAGGCTCTTTCATTCGATGAAAGAGTAAAAGGTGTACTTTCCACCAAAGGAACGCTCTGAAGCACTTGACTAACACATGAAAAGGGTGTATATTACATCCCGGTCTTATGCGGCGGCTCTTTGAAAGAGCGCAATTTGAAAATATTACGGGAAAAGAGGTTTTTTATGGCACAGAGGACAGATATCAAAAAAGTTCTCATTATCGGTTCCGGCCCGATCATCATCGGACAGGCATGTGAATTTGACTACTCCGGTACGCAGGCTTGCAAAGCTTTGCGTGAGCGCGGCTATGAGGTGGTGCTTACCAACTCCAATCCCGCAACCATCATGACCGACCCGGGAATGGCCGATCATACCTATATCGAACCATTGACAGTTGATTCTCTGGAGCGCATCATCGCCAAAGAAAAACCCGATGCCCTGCTGCCCAACCTCGGCGGACAGACCGCTCTCAATCTGGCAATTTCCCTCAATGATGCCGGTATCCTCAATAAGTACGGTGTCGAAGTCATCGGTGTCGATCTTGAAGCGATCAAACGCGGTGAAGACCGTATCGAATTTAAAAACACCATGAACCGACTCGGTATTCCGATGGCCAAATCCGAACCCTCCTACTCGGTTGAAGAAGCTGAAAAGATCGCTTCCGATCTGGGCTATCCGGTGGTTCTCCGTCCGGCATACACCATGGGCGGCACCGGCGGCGGTATCGTTTACAACGTTGAGGAACTCCGCGAAGTCGTTTCCCGCGGTCTGGCCGCCAGTCTGATCGGTCAGGTACTGGTCGAAGAGTGCGTGCTCGGCTGGGAAGAATTGGAACTTGAGGTCGTGCGGGATGCCAAAGGTCAGAAGATCACCGTCTGCTTTATTGAGAATGTCGATCCGGTCGGCATTCATACCGGTGACAGTTTCTGCGTGGCTCCGATGCTCACCATTTCCAAAGAAGTTCAGGCCGAATTGCAGGATTACAGCTACCGCATCATCGACGCCATCGGCGTTACCGGCGGATGCAACGTCCAGTTTGCCCGCAACCGCAAAGACGGCCGGGTGATCGTCATTGAGATCAACCCGCGAACCAGCCGTTCCAGTGCGCTGGCCTCCAAAGCTACCGGTTTCCCGATTGCCAAAGTTTCCACGATTCTGGCTACCGGCGTGACGTTGGATGAGCTGCCCTATTACCGGGATGGTTCTCTGGAAAAATATACTCCTTCCGGTGACTATGTAGTCGCTAAATTTGCCCGCTGGGCCTTTGAGAAATTTCCGCAGGCCAAAGATGCGCTCGGCACTCAGATGAAGGCCGTCGGCGAAGTCATGAGCATCGGTAAAGACTTCAAAGAAGCCTTTCAAAAAGCGATCCGTTCACTGGAGATCGGCCGCAGCGGTCCGGGATGCATCCGCAAGATCGAGGCCCTTTCGCTGGATGAATTGCGTCCGCTGGTCGCCGCTCCTTCAAGTGAGAGATTTTTCCATCTTTACGAGGCATTCAAAAAAGGTTTGACGGTCGATGAAGCATTCAAAATGACCAGCATCGCCAAATTCTTCCTCGCTGAAATTCAGGAGTTGGCCCTCTTTGAGCTCGAATTGAATAAGTACACCTGGATGGCTCTGCCCGATGAATTGCTCATCAAGGCGAAAAAGTTCGCCTTCTCTGATAAGTATCTGGCCAAATTTTTCAACATCGCCGAAAAAGAGGTGCGCAACCGCCGGATCGCTCTGGGATGCGTGGCCACTTACTGCCGGGTTCCGGTTTCCGGAGCTGAAGGTAATGAGGACTACTACTACTCAACCTACTCCGGTGCCCCGGATGAAGTTCCCGTTTCCGATAAGAAAAAGATCATGATCCTCGGCGGCGGCCCCAACCGTATCGGTCAGGGCATCGAATTTGACTACACCTGTGTGCATGCGGCATTTGCTCTGCGGGATGCCGGTTATGAATCGGTGCTGGTCAACTGCAATCCGGAAACCGTTTCCACCGACTATGATACCAGTGACAAACTCTATTTTGAGCCGCTGACCACGGAAGATGTGTTGAGCATCTACAATAAGGAAAAACCTTTCGGGGTGATCGTCCAATTCGGCGGTCAGACCCCGCTCAATATCGCTCAGGAACTTAAAGATGCCGGAGTCAATATCGTCGGTACTCAGCCCGAAGGCATCCGTCTGGCCGAGGATCGCGAGTACTTCCGGGAAAGAATGATCGCCCTCAAGGTCAATCAGCCGGAATCCGGAATTGCCCGTTCACTTGATGAGGCGATCGCTCTGGGCCGTCAGATCGGTTATCCGGTCATGGTGCGTCCTTCATTCGTACTCGGCGGCCGGGGCATGGCGGTCATCTACGATGAAAAGACTCTTGAACGTTACGCCGTGGAAGCAATTCAGGTCAGTCCGGAATACCCGATGCTGATCGACCGTTTCCTTGATCCGGCGATCGAGTGTGAAGTCGATGCCATTTGCGACGGCGAAGAGGTTTATATCCCCGCAGTTATGGAGCATGTCGAATTGGCCGGTATCCACTCCGGTGACTCCGCCTGTTCCATCCCGCCGGTGACACTGGCCAAAAAGCATCTGGATATCATCGCGGAAAAGGCCACTGCCATCGCCCGTGACTTCCGGGTGGTCGGTATTCTCAATGTGCAGTTTGCCGTCTGCGAAGACAAGGTGTGGATCATCGAAGCCAATCCCCGTGCCTCCCGTACAGTGCCGATCGTTTCCAAAGTCACCGGAGCTCCGATCGCCCGTATTGCCACCAATTTGATGCTGGGGGCAAAATTGAGCGAATTCAAATCACTGCTCCGCAATCCGCCGACCAAATATTTCGGTGTGAAAGAGGCGGTGTTTCCCTTCAACATGTTCCCGGAAGTCGATCCGGTTCTCGGACCGGAAATGCGTGCGACCGGCGAAGTTATGGGGTTGGCTCCGACTTTCGGCATGGCTTACTACAAAGCTCAGCAGGCCGCCGGCAGTCAGCTGCCTTTGAGCGGCAAAGTGCTGGTCACGGTGCGCCGTCGCGACCGGAACGAAATTCTGCCCATCGTCAAAGGTTTGGCTGAAATGGGATTTGAATTGATCACCACCGAGGGAACCGGGGAGTTCCTCGATGAACACGGTATCAAACACGGTGATGTGTGCAAGCTCAATGAGGGCCGTCCCAACGTGGCCGATTTGATCCGCAACCGCGAAGTCGCACTTATCATCAATACTCCGATGGATAAACTCAGCAAGATCGATGACAGCTGTATCCGGATGCTGGCCATTCAGTACAAAATACCGTACATGACCACCATTGCGGCGGCCCGGGCCACTGAAACCGGTATCCGGGAAGCCCGGCAGGGCAATCCGGTGCTGAAGTCGCTGCAGGAGTATCTGGCAGACTGAAATAATCCGACTCCGGGAAAGATTGTATGGCTCAAGCATTGGTAATGTTATCGATTCTGTTGGTGATCGCTGTGATCACTGCGGTATCGTTCTACCGTAAAGCCTATGAGCTGCGTACTGATTTGACCGGAGCGGTGATGAGCCGCACGGAAATTTCCAACTTTCTTTCCCGCTTTTCCGCCGGAATAAACTGTGATGACGGGCTGGATGGGGCGTTGCACTCATCCGCCTGTTATGTTTGTGAACAAATTGAAGCCGGTTCTGTGGCGATCTACGGTTTGACCGACCGGAAACTTACTCCGTTGGGGGTTTGCGGTGAATACCCGTTGATTTCCAGCGGTGAAGTGGCGATTTCCAATCAGAAACTTCTGGAAGAGCTGCGCCGGGATGTGATCATTCAAGGGGAAGGTTTTCTCGGCAGTATTGCTGATTCCCGGCACGGTGAATTGGTTCCATTGGGCAGTATCGATGAGCGGTTCAGCCGTTATCCGGCCAAGTCCAGACTCGGCAGTATCATGGCAGTGCCCATGGTCAAAGAGGGGATCGTTTACGGTGTGATTTGTGCGGTGGATAACAAAATGCTTTCGGAACGGCCGTTTTCCTTCGCCCAGTTTGCCCGTTTGAAATCTCTCGCATCTCAGGTGTTGATGGTTCAACAGCTGGTTCAGGTTTACGGAGAGATCAGCCGCCGGGAAAGGATCGATCAGGAGTTGGCCTTTGTCCGGCAGTTTCAAACGTCTCTTCTGCCGCCGGATTCGGTGACCCTGGGGGATTTTTCCGTCTGCGCCCGCACCACCAGTGCCAAAGAGGTCAATGGTGATTTCTACGATATGGTCAAAATCGACGAAAACCGCATGCTGGTCATGGTCGGAGATGCCTGCGGCAAAGGTATGCCGGCATGTATTCTGGCTTCGATGACCCGCAGTTTTGCCCGGGCTATGGCGGCACAGTTTACCACGCTGACCAAATTTCTGCGGGATGTGAATGCCAATTTGAATCGCGACTCCGATGCCGACCGTTTTATCACCATGGGGTGCTGTCTGATCGATAAACGTGGCGGATTGATCGAATTCGGCCGGGCCGGACACACTGATATGATCATGCATGTACACGGCCATTTGCGCCGTCTTTCGCCCCGGGGAACCGCTTTGGGAATGCTGCCGGATGAGGATGCGGAGTTTGATACCATCTGTCTGGCCGTGGATAGCGACACCAGTATAATGCTCTTTTCCGACGGCTTGAGTGAAGCACTCAATCACGACCGGGAAGAATTCGGCACCGACCGTTTGGCCAATGCCTTTCATGTGGCCTGTGATCACCGGGATACGACGACCGGGATCATTGATGATGTGATGACGGCAGTTCACGAATTTGAATATGAACAGAATGACGATCAAACCATGATCCTGATCCACCGTAATTGAATTTCAACTGTCAACGGAGCAAATATTATGAAAAGACCCTTTATTTTTATTTTCGGATTGGTTCTGTTTCTGCAAAGTGCGGTTGCCGGTAATCTGCTGCCCGCTCTGGATGCCGACGGCAAATGGAACAGCACCGGCAAAGTGACTCTCACTTCCGGCACCGCCGACGGCAAAGCGGCGATCAAAGCCGAAGTTTCCGGCGGCGAGGGCGGCTTCTGGTGCCGGAATATTGATTTGCAGCAGGGAACTTACCGGTTGAAATTCTCCTATCGCACCATCCGGGCAGGATTGCGGGTCATCGTCAAACACGGCGACAACACTTACAGCGCACTGGATAAATCTTTCACCGCTTCCCGGCAGTGGCAGGAAGCGGAAGTGACATTCACCGAAAACAAGCCCGGCCCCCGCGGTTCAGTCTGGTTTCTCACCGCCGGAGCAATCGAAATTGCCGATGTTTCACTGGAATTCATCCCTCCTCCGCCGCCGGAAGCCCCGGCTGCCGAAGCCGGTTACAGCGATAATATCCTGCCGGATTTCACCAACCGCCGCTGGATATCACTTAAAGGAGCGGTGACATTTGCCGGCCGGGTAACCAAATTCACCGCCAGCGGCAATGAGGGCAGTTTCAGCTGCCGGGAGATCCCGTTGGGCAATAACAACACTTACCGTCTGCGTTTCAATTACCGCAATGTCAGAGGTTCACTCCGGGTCATCGTCAAACACGGCAACAACACTTACAGTCTGATCAACCAGAGTATGCCGGTTTCCGGAGATTGGCAGCAGGCGGATATCGTCTTTACCGAAAATCTGGGCGGTCCGAGAGGATCGGTGTGGTTCGTCACTTCCGGAGAAGTGGAGATCGCCAATCTGACCCTTACGCAAAAGTTATCCGAAGCCGAAGCGGCACTGCAAATACTCACCCCGACGCCGGCAACTGCTCCGGCAGAATTACCGGCACTGCCGGATCTGTCTCAAAAGATAGTTCTGATGCAGGAATATCATATGTGGTTCAGTTCTCCATTCGCCGCTTCCGGCGGTTCCCCCGGCATAAGTGTCTGGGGGGAAACCTCCGGCAGAGCCCGTTACCTTGATCCCTGCGGTCCGCTATGGCGGCGCGGGGATCGTTCTTTAAGTTACCCTTATCTGGGGCATTACGACTCCAGGAATCCGGAAATCGTCCGCTGGTCGGTACGGGTGATGAAAAATGCCGGATTGAACGGCACATTCTGCCAGATGTATCCTGATTGTGCCAAAAACGGTGAAACATTCACCAATCTGCCGCTCTTTGAATTATATTTGCAAGTGGCAAAGGAGGAAGGCTACCAACTGGGCATCCACGATGAGATCCAATTCATGCCTCAAGCCGCCCAGTCAGTCGATGCCTTTATCAAACGGGCTTCAGAGGCATTGCTGGCGGCGAAAAAATATCCCGGTGCCTATGTGCGTATCGATGGACTTATGGTTTATCAATTTGAAGCATGGGGATTGCGTAACTGGACTACGGCAGATTTTGACCGGATGACTTCCGAAGTGGAGCGTATCGTCGGCGAAAAGATCCATTGGATGGTCTGCG
>JAFVZS010000121.1 GCA_017508015.1 Lentisphaeria bacterium | reverse complement strand
TTCTCCGTTTACGATCGCTTTCAGCTCTGCACGGTCGGCAACGGTTGTCGGCCGGAAGAGGAAGCGGGTGGCTGAAGATGGTGAAAAACGGTTAGGTACCACATATTTCAAATTTTTCCCGGCACCGGCAGAAAACTCCCGGCCGGGGGTGGCGGAGGCAAGATAATCGACCATGCATTTTCCGGCAAATTCAGCTTCTTCGGCAACGAAATCCACCAAATCATGAACATGCAGGACATTTCCGGCCGAGAAAAATCCCGGCACACTTGTGTTATACATCGAGTTGATTTCCGCACCGCCGGTTGCAGGATTTTCTTTTACATCAAGCTGTCTGGCCAACTCCATTTCAGGAATCAATCCAACGGAAAAAAGAACAGTGTCACATGGGATGGTGAATGCTTTTGACATATCCGGAACTTTATTGGCATCCAACGGCGCTGCGACTACACTTTCCACCCGGTCTTTGCCGTTGATCTGTACAACTGATGTCGATAAATACAATGGGATGTCAAAATCGTGCAGACACTGTACCACGTTTCTGGTCAATCCGGCTGAATATGGCATGATTTCCACCACCGCTTTTACCTCAATTCCGCTCCAGCGCAAGCGGCGCGCCATAATCAGACCGATATCACCGGAACCGACGATAACGGCAGATTTGCCCGGCAGTTTGCCGCTGCAGTTGAGCAATTTCTGTGCGGCTCCGGCAGTGAAAATACCCGCCGGTCTGCCTCCGGGAGTGGCAATTGCCCCCCTTGTGCGTTCCCGGCATCCGGCTGCAAGTAAAAGAGCTTTGGCATTTATGTGTTTCACACCGAATTTTTTTGATGTTACACGCAAGTCGAAGGTTCCGTCGGCAAGTTTTTTCACTTTGGTAACGGCGGAATCAAGCGCGAAAGATACTCCGGCATTGCGGGCTTTTTCCGACATCCGGAAAGCAAATTCCGGGCCGGTCAGTTCTTCTTTGAAATAGCGCAGCCCGAATCCGTTGTGAATACATTGATTGAGAATACCACCGGTGCGGCTTTCCCGGTCAATGATCAGTGTGGAAACTCCGGCTTGCGCACAGACACTTCCGGCAGCCAGTCCGGCAGCACCGGCTCCGATAATAACTGCATCGTATTTTTCTGAAAGAGTCATCATTTTACCTCCAGATCGCCGAGTTTTCCGGCGAGGATGCGGCTCTCCCCGCCACGTTTAGTCAAATTTTCCATCGGAATACCGCTTTCTTTGCTGATTATCTGAAAAATTTTAGCTGAGCAGAATCCGCCCTGACATCTGCCCATTCCGGCACGGGTATAAAATTTGACTCCGTCAACAGTCGTGTGGCCGCGTCTTACTGCTTCTGCTATTTCAGCTTCAGATATTTCTTCGCAGCGGCAGACGATATTTGTCCATGCCGGATCGCTCTGATAAAGCTGTTGCAATTTAACATCATCAACCTTACGGGCCTCAAATCTTTCAGGTAAAGTACCGTCAAAATCCGTTTTTTCCTCAAGAGGCAGTCCGGCATTTTTTAGCAGGCAAACGATGTATTCCCCGATTGCAGGAGAGGCCGTCAACCCCGGGGATTGTATCCCTGCTGCCTGGATCAGTGCCGGTTGTACGGCGGACTGTTCAATATAAAAATCTTCAGAATCGTGAACCGGACGCAATCCTGCGAAACTGGTAATCAAATCTCTGGCTGACAAACCCTTGACCATTTTTTGAGTGAGATTCAGGATTTTTATAAAATTATCTCTGGTCGTTGCGGTATCATTTTTGTCATCCAGAACCTCGGCAGTAGGACCGATCATGGTGGTTCCGCCCGCCGTTGGG
>JAFVZS010000120.1 GCA_017508015.1 Lentisphaeria bacterium | reverse complement strand
GTAAACTTCTGGCCATGATTCAAAGCAAAGCTCAGTGAAACATCAGATATAAAATCAGATATAAAAAATGCAGAGAGGAGAGAAAAATGTCAGAAAGTCTTCAAGTAAATCAAATTGCGGCCCGTCTCGGTTTGAAAGCGCCGTGGAAACTGTTGGATTTTGCCCGTAAAGAGGATGAGACCCACTTTACCGGATTTAAGAATTTTTCTGCCAATGAAGCTTTTTTTGCCGGCCATTTTCCGGTGCATCCGATCGTTCCGGGAGTGCTTCAGGTGGAAGCCATCCGGCAGCTTTGCTGTTGTTTTCTGCCCGGAGATGCGCGCGGCAAACGGATCAAGCAGCTTGACAAAGTCAAGTTCCGCCGCCCGATATTGCCGGGAGACCGGATGGTAGTGGAGGCAGAAGTCACCGGCACTGCGGAAGATTCCTGGACGATGAAAGCTGTTACCAGAACTGTTTCCGGCGTTTGCAGTGAAGCGTCGATCACGATTTGCAATGCTCCGGAAGTTGTCGGCGGTATCAGTGATATTCCGGCACTTGACGGTCAATTTGCCCGCACGGCAGATATCAACATGGATACTGACCGGGTCATGGGGTTGATCCCGCACCGTTTCCCTTTCCTGCTTCTGGATTATGTTGCCAAAGTGGAAGGCGAGAAGATCATTGCGGTCAAAAATATTACCGGCAATGAGCCGTTTATCGAAGCCGGATTCAATACGGTTCCGGATTCTCTGCTCTGTGAAATTGCGGCGCAAAGCGGCTGTACCAGTGTGCTGGCCAGACCGGAAAATGCCGGGAAACTCGGCTTTTTCATGGCGATTGATAAAGCGGTATTTCACCGTCAGGTACTGGTCGGTGAACAGATGGTGATTGAAATCGATCTTCCGGCCGGAAAATCCCGTTTCGGCAAAGGTTCCGGATTTATACGGGTCGGTGATGAAGTGGTGGCTGAAATCGCATTGATGTTTGCCATTGTTGATGCATAACCAATTTTTCCGAGGTGTGAATTATGGCTCTTTGGGGTGGGCGTTTCGGCGAAGAAACGCAAAATGATGTAAAGATATATTCTGAATCGATCAGCTTTGATCAGCGTCTGTTCAAGCATGATATTGCCGGAAGCAAGGCGCATGTGGCGATGCTGGCGGGGCAGGGGATCATTCCGCAGGCTTCCGCCGATGCGATCCGCCGTGAATTGGATAAGGTGTGTGAACGTATTGAGAAGGGGGATTTTGCTTACGATATCGCCAAGGAAGATATCCATATGCATATTGAAAGTGCGCTGATCGATGTTCTCGGTGCCGAAGGAGCCCGGGTGCATTCCGGCCGCAGCCGAAATGATCAGGTCGCTCTTGACTTCCGGCTTTATCTGCGTGATGCCGCCGACCGTCTGATCGGTAAAATCCGGGATTTTCAGCGGGAGTTGGTCGCTAAAGCGGATGCTGAAAAAGAGACCATTCTGCCGGGATTCACTCACTTGCAGCATGCGCAGGTGGTATTGCTTGCTCATCATCTGCTGGCTTATGTGGAAATGTTTGACCGGGATGCTGAAAGATTGGCCGATTGCCGCAAACGGATCAATGTCATGCCGCTCGGTTCCGGTGCGCTTGCCGGTTCCACACTGCCGCTTGACCGGGAATTTGTCTGCAAAGAATTGGGATTTGACCGGATCACCAGAAACAGCATGGATGCGGTGGCGGATCGGGATTTCGCAATTGAATTTACCGCTGCACTGGCGACGATGGCGATGCACTTTTCCCGCTTGTCCGAAGATTTGATTTTGTGGAGCAGTCAGGAGTTTGATTTCATCGAGTTGAGCGATGCTTTCTGCACCGGTTCAAGCCTGATGCCGCAGAAGAAGAATCCGGACGTTTGTGAACTTACCCGCGGCAAGACGGCAAGAATATACGGTTCTCTGACTGCCATGCTTACGCTGTGTAAAGGTTTGCCGATGACTTACAACCGCGATATGCAGGAAGATAAGGTCGCGGTATTTGATGCGCTTGACACCGCTGAATTGATGCTGGCGGTCTATCCGCCGATGATCCGCGATATGCGTGTGAAGCGGGAAAAAATGGCATCCGCCGCCGCTGATCCGGCGTTGATGGCGACTGATCTTGCTGAAAAACTCGTTGAGTTGGGAGTGCCTTTCCGGGATGCCCATCACCGGGTCGGGGCTTTTGTGAAATATTGCAAAGACCGGAATATGGCTCTGGATCAGGCAACTTTGGCTGAGATGCAGCAGACAATTCCGGAGGCCACCGGTGAATTTCTCACTCTCTTTGACCCCCGTGAAAGTGTTGCCAAACGGCGCATCCCCGGCGGCACCGGATTTGAACCGGTGGCAAATCAGTTGGAATTTTGGAAAAAACAGCTCTTTTGAGCTTGTAAAATGCATTCAGACATAGTATATTAAGAGAATAAGCATCCCCGTTGAGCCAGATGTGGCCGGTTCAGCGGGGTATAATTCAACCGTAAGGTGACTTGTTAAAAGCGCAAAGATGTGCGCCGGAAAGCACCGCAAAGAG
>JAFVZS010000119.1 GCA_017508015.1 Lentisphaeria bacterium | reverse complement strand
CTCCACTGAGTTTTTGCCAAGCTTTTTTGAAAAAAGCGTCGATCAAGCCGCGACAACGGAGCGGCGCGACTTTCCGCTTTTCTTTTGGTTACTTTTCTTTTCTCGTGAAAAGAAAAGTAACTTAGAGGGTTTGGCAGACGGTGATAACGATTTCGCCGTAGATGTCTTCGGCGGAACAACCGCGTGAAAGGTCATTCAGCGGAATTGCCAGGCCCTGGAGCACCGGGCCGTAAGCCTGGGCGTGGGCGAGACGCTGAACGAGTTTGTAAGCGATATTTCCGGCGTTGAGATCGGGGAAGATCAGGATATTGGCGGCACCGCCCAGGGGGCTGTCCGGGGCTTTGGATTTGGCCACGGAGGGAACGATGGCGGCATCGGCTTGAATTTCGCCGTCGCAGAGGATATCCAAACCTTCAGCGGCGACCTTATCGGCGAATTTCCTGGAAGCTTCGGTAATTTTTTCGAGAATTTCGTTGGAAGCACTGCCTTTGGTGGAGAAGGAAAGGAAAGCGACTTTCGGCTGTTTGCCGATCAATGCGCGGTAGGTGGTGCTGGTGGCCATGGCGATATCAACGAGCATATCGGCATCGGGATTGGGGTTCACGCCGCAGTCAGCGAACATGAGCACATCATCACCGGCGGGGGATGGGGTAGCCAGATCCATGACGAAACAGCTGCTGGCACTTTTGATGCCGGGGGCGGTACCGATGCAGTGAAAAGCGGCGCGGAGCATATCGGCGGTTGAGGCGATACTTCCGGCGACGAGACCGTCGGCAAGTTTATTTTTGCACATCATAGCGGCGAAGTAGATGCGGCTGGAGACCATGGCGAGGGCTTTTTCGGGGGTAACGCCTTTAGCTTTGCGCATTTCATACATCTGGTCGGCGAATTTTCCGAGCAGATCGCTGGCCATGTAGTCGAGGCATTCAAATTTACGTTCGGAGATACCGGCTTCGGCGCAAGCGGCGGCGATTTCGGCCTCAGTACCCAAAACGATGATTTTGGCGGCGACTTTCTCATCGATAGCTTTGTTGGCGGCGACAACGACGCGGGGATCCTGACCTTCGGGCAGGACGATGGTACGCGCCACGGAGCGGGCGCGTTCGGCGAATCTGTCAATAGCGGACATAATTTCTTTTCCTTATATATAATAGGTGATTACTT
Organism: Lentisphaeria bacterium; assembly: GCA_017508015.1. GTDB lineage: Bacteria > Verrucomicrobiota > Lentisphaeria > Victivallales > Victivallaceae > UBA1784. The sequence continues at coordinate 24,182 of JAFVZS010000119.1, read as the reverse complement.
ATCGAAAACGATTTTCTTGGTGGTCAGAGCGATCATTTTTTCCTCATCGGTGGGCATTACGATCGCTTTGAGGGCACTGTCATTGGTGGAGATAACACCTTTTTTGCCGAAACATGCTTCATTGGCGGCGGCATCGAGTTTGATCCCGATGGGGCCGAGCTGCTCAAGGATGAGTTTGCGGGTGTTGACGGAAAATTCACCGATACCGCCGGTGAAAACGATCGCATCGGTATTTCCGACCATCAGGAAGTAGGAGCCGATATATTTGACGATCCGGCGGACAAACATTTTGATTGCCAGAGCGGCACGTTCATTTCCGGCAGCTGCTGCGGCTTCCATATCCCGCATATCGCCGGTACCGATACCGCCGACACCGAAAAGTCCGGATTTTTTGTTGAGGATATTGTCAACATCGCGGGGTGATGCGCCCAATTCGATCATGCGGATGACGGCGGCCGGATCCATATCACCTGAACGGGTTCCCATCATCAAACCTTCCAACGGGGTCAGTCCCATCGTGGTATCGACGACTTTGCCGTTTTTGACAGCAGCCATGCTGCAGCCGTTGCCGAGGTGACAGGTGATGATATTGGTATCTTCGACTTTTTTGCCGAGGAATTCGGCGGTGGCCAGAGTCACATAGTGGTGGCTGGTACCGTGGAAACCGTATTTACGGATGCCGTATTCTTTGTAGTATTCGTAAGGAATGGGGTAAAGGTAAGCTTCCGGCGGCATGGTCTGGTGAAACTGGGTATCGAAAACGGCCACGTTGGGAACTCCGGGGATGGCTTTTTCACAGGCTTCGATACCGGCGAGGTTTGCGGGGTTGTGCAATGGGCCGAGGGGGAAGCATTTGCGGATGATGGCCTTGACATTTTCATCGACTTGCATGGGCAGGGTGATCTCTTCACCGCCATGCAGCACGCGGTGACCGACTGCGCCGATTTCGGAAAGGGATTTGATGACGCCGCATTCCGGGTCAACGAGTTTTTTGCAGATTTCGGTGAATGCTCCGACGTGGTCTGCCACGGGGATTTCCTGAGAGAGCTGGAAACCGTCGGGACGTTTGTAAACCAGATTGGGGTTGCTGCTGCCCAGACGTTCAAAAACGCCTTTAGCCAGAACGGCTTCATTGTCCATTTCGAACAGCGTGAATTTCATCGAGCTGCTGCCGGCATTGACGACCAGAATTTTCATAACCTTGAATCCTCCTTTTGGTGGTTGAAAATGTATTTCCCGTAATCTAATTAATATACACCTGATTTGCCGAAATTTCCACAAAATTATCTTTTTTTTATCAAAATCCGGAAAAAATGAAAAAAAAGTGAAAAAAATGGCAAAAAAAATTTGATAAATGGAGTGTTATGTGGTATAATAGGAGTGAAAAGGTGTAAATAGGAGCAAATAGGAGTGCCAACGATGTCAGCAGAAAATCTTTTTCCCGGACTTTTTGTCGGGAATTACGACCATGTGCTTGATACACAGGGGCGGGTTGCTCTGCCCAGCGATTGGCGCAATAAGGATCAGGAGACCGAATTGGTGATGATTCCGACCCGTGATCAGGCCCTGCTGCTGCTGCCGCTGGCGACATTTATGGATTTTGTGAGTAAAGCCGGGAAATTGGCGATAGCCAATCCTAAAATGCAGATGGCATTGGCTTATCTCGGTTCCGCATCCCGCCGGTGCCGCTGTGACAAGCAGGGACGAATGGCTCTTGACCGGGAGAAGCTTGATTCGATCGGAGTGAAGAAAAATTTGAAATTGATCGGTGCGGTGACACATATTCGGATCTGTTCACCGGAAAATTGGAAACAGCCGGATAATCCGGATGAATATCTCAATGAGATCCAGCAGGTCAGTGACGGTGTTGACGGCTTGGATGCATTGGGCGGTCTGCTTCAGGGGGTATTCCGGAAATGAGTTGTGTGAATGAGTTCAATCATATTCCGGTGCTTAAAGATGCCGTACTGCAAGTGTTGAAATTTGCTCCGTCACAGCCGTTGCGGCTGATCGACGGCACTGTCGGCGGCGGTGGTCACAGTGCGTTGCTGCTGGAGCGTTATCCGAAAATGGAGTTGATCGGTATTGACCGTGATGATATGGCGTTGTCTGCTGCCGGCAGATCTCTGAATTTTGCCGGCAGCCGGGTGAAACTGGTGCGCGGGTGCTATGCGGATATTGCGGCGGTCGCTGTGGAAAACGGTTGGGACAATGTCGATGGTGTACTGTTGGATATCGGGGTTTCCTCACCGCAGCTGGATATTCCGGAGCGCGGATTTTCCTGGCGCAATGATGCAGTGCTGGATATGCGGATGGACCGGCGCAGTGAGTTGACTGCCGGACGGTGGCTGAACCGGACAAGTGAAAGTGAAATGGCCAGAGTTTTCCGGGAATACGGAGAGATCAAAAGAGCCGGTGCATTGGCAAAAAAGGCGGTGGAAATGCGTGAGAAAAAGCCGTTTGCAATGACTTCGGATCTGGTGGCATTGAGTGATGCGGTACTGGGAAGAGCCAGAGCCGGAGAGCTGCCGCACCCGACTTTGGTGTTTCAGGCAGTGAGAATTGCCGTCAATGATGAGTTGAAACAGTTGGAAACGGGTTTGCGTTCAGCGGTTTCCATATTGAATCCGGGTGGCAGGATCGCCGTGATAAGTTTTCATTCACTGGAAGACCGGATCGTGAAAAATTATTTTCGTAAAGAAAGTTCGCAGTGTGTCTGTCCTCCCGGATTGCCGGTATGCTGCTGCGGACACCGGGCGCAGTTGAAGTTGTTGACCAAAGGTGCGATTACTGCTTCGGCGGATGAGGTCGCAGAAAACAGCCGCAGTGCATGTGCGAAATTGCGGGCGGCAGAGAAGATCGGATAAAAAATATTTTACAGATAAATTTAAGGGAAAAAACTATGAATATCCAGCCGGGAAATTCAAAAACTCCTAAAAGGAGAGTTCCTTCTCACAGCGAAACCGGAGGAGGTTTTGATGCGTTGTGCAGTTTGTTTGCCAGAATCGGACAGGTCACGTTGTTTATTTTTCTTTTCGGAGCACTCTTTCATACTTATATAAAACTTGATCAGGAGATCAACGGGGCTGAAGCCGGAATCCGCCGGATCAATGAAGAGTGTGCGGAAATCGACCGTGATATCGCCATGCTCAAGACCCGGCGTGATGACAGCAGTACTTTACCTTTTATTCAACAGCAAATCGCCCGTTTCGGTTTGGATTTACATTACGTCACCCAGGATAAACAGCAGGATATCCGGCTTTATACCAACGCCCAGCTTGCCAGATTGAAGCGGTATTACACTGCGGAAAGCCGTCTGATTGTGGATAATTCATCGCGCAGAGCGCAAATGGGGATCCGGTAAAGGATGAATCAGGCTCTCAGGCAGGTCAGATCAAGGATATGGTGCCTGGTCGTATTGTGTCTGTTGTTCGCCGGGGCGCTGGTGTACCGTTTTTATGTGGTGCAGATACTCCGTCATGAGGAGCTGCTGGCCAAGGCGCAGAGCAGTTATACATCCAGCCGCAGTCAACAGAAAGAGCGTGGCAAGATACTTGATGTCAACGGCAATACTCTGGTCGGCAACATGCCGCGGATCACCGTCACCTGTTCGCCGTATTCGGTAGTGGAAGAACCGTTTCTTCATTTGGAAAAATCTTTGAAAGCCGGTGTCAGGGAAAGGCTTCCGCTGTTGCGTGAATCCCGCCGCCGGCGGGTGGCTGCGATCGTTGCTGAATGTTTTGATCTGGATGAAAACAAGGTGTATGCCGATCTTGAACCGTGGCGGGAACGGCGCAGCGAAAACGGTTCAGTCAGCCGGGTGAAACGGCACTATATCATGATCGAAAAATATGCCGCTAAAGAGATGGTTGAAGTTTTCCGTCAGAAAATGAGAGAGGCTGATCTGCATCTGGGCGGATTCAATTTTGAAAATATCTATATCCGTCATTATCCTCACGGCAGAATGTTATCCAATATCATCGGTCTGGCCGGATTGGGCGGTCTTGAAAGTTCGGAAAGTGAATTTCTTGAGGCGCAGAGCAGTTCGGAAACAATTCAGCGCAGTGGAAAAGATCAGGTGCTGGAGTATGGTGACAATCATATCAATCAGGCCGGTCATGATGGTGACGATATCTACTTGACGATCCATGAGATGATTCAGGCGATCCTTGAGGAAGAGCTTGACCGGGCACAGGCGGAACATGAACCGTGGCGAATTTATGCGGTCGTGATCGATCCGTCAAACGGTAATATTCTGGCGATCAGCCAGCGGCCGAATTTTGATCCGGTTGACCGTTCGACGATCCGTCAGGATAACTTCGGCAATGCGCTGGCGGGAAATGCTTATGAACCGGGGTCGGTGATGAAGCCGTTCTTTGTAGCCAAGGCGTTGGATATGGGGGTGATCACTCAGGATACGATCATTGATTGCGGTAATACCGGAGAGTGGTTCGGTTTGAAAGATCCCCGGGGATATGGTGAGCAGAATCCGGGATATATTCTTAAAAAGTCGAGTAATATCGGCATGGGGAAACTTTCTCTGATGATGGGGGCGGATATGGTGGCGCAAACGTTGCGTGATTTCCGTTTCGGTCAACGGGCGATGCCGATCTTTTCCGGAGAATCGCGGGGGATGCTGCCGCGGACACCGATGCGGGATCTGACGACGACCCGGGCGGCGATAGGTTATGCTGAATTGGTGACCGTGCTGCAGCTGGCACGGGCTTACAGCGCATTGGCCTGTGGCGGTGTCATGCCGGAATTGCGGCTGCTTGACCGTCGGCGTGACGGTGAAAACGGGAAAATGATCGAGTATCCGTATCCGGCTGAAAAACAGCTTTTCAATAATCCGGGAACAGCTCAGACGGTGACTGAAATGCTGATTTCAGTTACTGCACCGGATGGAACCGGCCGCCGGGCAAGAATCGCCGGATACGATGTGGCCGGTAAGACCGGAACTGCTCAAATTGTCCAAAACGGCCGGTTCAGTGACTGGTACCGGGCCAGTTTTTGCGGATTTGTACCGGCCCGCAATCCACGGGTGCTGATGGCGATTACCATCGAGGGATTGCCGTACAGCAAACCGCATGGCGGCGGTAATGTGGCTGCTCCGGTATTTCAACGGGTGATGAGCCGGGTTTTGCGTTATTTGAATGTGCCGCCGGATTATCCGGAACAGTTGAACCGGGGACGTTGACCGGCAGTTATAACAGGTTGTGGATATGCAAAAAATTTATTTGTGGAGTGATGAATCGATCAAAACCAATGCGGGGCGTCCGTCATTGAATGTTTGTTTGTGCGGTCATAAAAAAACGGCTCCGGCTGTGCTGGTGATTCCCGGCGGCGGTTACGGATGCGTTTGTGAAAGTACTGAAGGAACACCGGTTGCCGGAAAATTCAATGAATTGGGATACCATGCTTTTATTCTTGATTACCGTACTGCACCGTCACGTTGGCCCGCACCTCAGTTGGATGCCATGCGGGCAATGAAGTTGATCCGGGCCAATGCGGAAAAATGGGGAGTGATCGCCGATCAGGTGGCGGCATGCGGATTTTCTGCCGGTGCACATCTGGCCGGATCCCTGGGAATACTGTGCGGCGGCCTGGATGCTTCAAATCAGGATGAAGCTGATAAATACAGTCACATACCGGATGTGTTGATCCTCTGTTACGGGGTTTTATCTTTTGCTTCATGGAGTCATGCCGGAACCCGGCAGAATTTACTTGGTGTGGAAAACGAGGCAAGTGCCATGGAGTATTCTCTGCCGGAAAAGGTCACCGGTCAAACACCGCCGGCTTTTCTGATGCATACCATTTGTGATCAGGTCGTGCCTTTCCGGAACAGTGTACTTTTTGCCGAGGCGATGGCGGCACATCACCGGCCGTGTGAATTGATGCTGAATTACTGGGGGGATCACGGCATGCTGCTGGGGAATGATACTTACGATGTTTCCCAATGGCCGGCGTTGGCGTGCCGTTTTATGGCCGCATTGCAGGAATCCCGGCGGGATCTTGCTTTCAAAGAACGCTACACCAATCAATATCAGGCCCGGAGCAACGGCTGAGCTTTTTTGGATATTTTTTCCGCAGTGATGAAATATCACGATAAAATATTACGTTCTATGAATGAGTGGTAGAGCAGTTTCAAAAATCTTTCTGAATATTTGAAATTCACAGTTGCCATCTTCAGCAGAAGCTTTTCCGGCGGTTGTTATTCAAACCGCCGTTTGTTGTATGTTACAGCTTCAGACGAAGGCAGGTCAAAGAGTGTTTTGATTCCGGCGGCAACCGTTTTTTCGATCTCTGTTTGAGAGTTTTGGTGATTGCTTCTGATTCTGTTGAATGATTCATAAAAAAGCTGCGGGGAAATTTATGAAATATTTTTTCTTTGTACTTCTGGCAGTCGCGGTCAATTTTTGCCGGGGGGAGGATTACGGAACCGCTTCCGGATTCGGTACAGGAAGAGGCGGACGCGGCGGTTTCGGACAGCATGGCGGCCGTGAACAGCGAGGCATGCGGCATGGCGGAATGAGACAAAACCGTTTTTTTTCAGAAGCGCAATTGGCCGTGCGTTTTCCGGATGAATATGCTGAAGTTGAGGCTTTGAGAGAGCGTTATGAGGCGGCGTTGGCGGCGTTGGCAGCCAAAGGCGGAGTAACCTTGCCGGAAGCTTATGATGCACCCTACCGCCGGTTGCGCAAGGCGGATCCGGCGGCATTTGATGCGGCGTTGGAAAAGATGAAAAATTCTCCGTATGAGGGAATGAGTCAACTGTTTGAATTGGCCCGCCGTCATGAAATCACACTCTTCGGCGGCCGTCCATCCGGCAGCCGTCCTGCCGGGGAGTTTTCGGAGATATCCGGTCGCGAGCGCAATACTCCGGCATCCGGAGGCAGTCGCACTTTCAACCGTCCGGATTTGTCGGCTTTGCGGAGAAAATATCCGGAAAGAATGCGTGAGTATGACTCTTTGCGTACCAAAGATCCCGGCCGTGCCCGGGAGATGCTGCTGAAAATAATCGAAGAAGACAGAGGTTCGGTCAAGTGAAAATGTTTTGGAATAAACTGCACTTCAGCCGGTCATTTTCAGTGATCGCTGTTACCGGCAGTGCGATATACGGCGGCAGATTCCACCGGAAAGGCAAAATTTGGAAGATGGCCGGTTTTGCCAAGGCGGAAATCGATCCGGAAAATCCGGCGGCGGCGTGGAAAAAAGTCGCACGTACGGCTGTGCTGGCAGAGTACCGGTGCATTACCGGAAAAATTCCCGGAGCATCATTTTTCCGCTTTAAATCGACGGATTTGCCGGTCAGTGCCCAGCGGGGAGCCGTGGAGTTCGAATTGCCCGGTCACATGCTCAATGTGCCGGAGGATTGCCGGACTCAGTTTTGTGTATCCGGGCGTTTGGCCGATGATCCGGAAGCGGTAATGGTCAATGTGGCGGCATTCCCCGGCAAATCAATGGAGTTTCTGGCCTCGGAAATGCGCCGGGCCGGAGTTGCTGCAGATGAATTTATTTACCCGTTTCTGGCTGTTGATGATGAGTTGAATTCTCTTGCTCTGCCGGAAATCGAACCGGATTTCGCTTATCTCGGTGAATCCTGGATGCCGATGCCGGATGCTGAAGCAGTGGAAAAGATCCGGCAGGATTGGCTGACAAAGATCGCCGGACACTTCCGTCTGCCCCGCAAAGGTGATTTTGCCGCATCAGAATATCTGCCGGTGCTGCTTGCGGCGGAGGTGCTGGTCAATAAACATGCCAATTCCACGGAAGCTTTGCGGGTGTTGCCCGAAGCGGTGCGTGTTGTGCGTTTCCGCGGTCACCTGATCACGACCGGAATACTGACGGCATCGGTTATCGGTGTGTTGATCTGGCGTTTTATGCTTACTTACGGTGTCGATGTCAAAGAGTACCGCCAGATCAAATCGGAGATCAAAAAAATCCAGCAGAAGACCACGGAATTAAAAAGTTCGCTCCGCCGCAGCAGTAAAGAGATCAAAGATATGTCCCGGCTGGTGGAAAGCCGGGTGGGGGAACCGGAGGCGATTGCTGAATTGGCCATGTTTTCTGCCACCTTGCCGGAAAATGTTCTGGTTTCCAGTATCCGCTGGGGGGAAAAGGATATTGATGTCGTGGTTTTGTGCGAAGACAGCAATGTGGATTTTGACCGGGTGTTCCGGCCGTTGAAATATTGGAAGGTATCTCAGCAGGAGCGTCAGAATCCGAATCAGGGCGTGGTGACGATCACGTTGAAACTGACCCCGTATGAGGAGGGCAGATGATGGATCTTAAACAATTGTCATCCAATAAAAAAGGGCAGTTGATCATCTGCTGTGTCATTCTCGGAGCGGTCTGGGGCTTTCTGCTGATCCGTTACGGAGCGGCTTATATCGGAGATTTTCCGGATAAAGCCAAAATCGGGAAGGCACGGCAGGAGTTGGCAAAGGCCAAAGCTGAACAAAACAGATATGAAGCGGAAAAACGTAAAAATCAGGATATCAAAAGCCGTTATCTTGCACTTGCCGCTTCCGCATGGATACCGGCTTATGACGGGGCGGTGGAAACCGGTTTGCGCCGTTGCATAAGCACGTTATCCGGCGAACTTGATTTCCGGTTGACCAGTTTGAGTTCGACCAATCCGGTGCGGATCAATCCGGAATTTCTGTATGCCGATATCACACTTCACGGGGCCGGAGAATTGGAAGATGTGATCCGTTTTCTGGCAGGATTATCCAGAATTGAACCGCGCCTTTCCTGGCGTCAGCTCAATCTTACACCGGCACGCAATCAACCCCGTTCAACGGGAGCGACTACGGCCAACCTGGCGGCTCAGCTGGATTCCCTGCCGAAAACCCGGCTTGAATTCAGGGGTACGCTCCGGGTTCTGGTATACGAGGGCAAACTTACGCCCGCTGAATTGAAAGTCACCCGTCAACCGGTGTCTGACACCGGAGATGTGCCGGAGGAACCTGCAGAATGAAAAAGATCCTGATTTCAGTTAATTTGATATTGGCCGGTATCGTGGTGATACTGGTTATCAGCAATCTTACTTTGAAAGTTGACCGCCAGATCGATTCCGGCCGTCAGCGCAAAAGCAGTACCCGGGAAGTGCGGGAAAAAAGCGGAGTTCCGGCTGCGGCTGAAACTCCGGCAGTGCTGCCCGCTCCGGATGAAGCGTTGGCAACAATTGTGGCACATGATGTTTTTAATCCGATCCGCAGTCCTCTGGCCAACACCCGGATCGGCAGATCGGAAATGACTTTGGTCGGTGTGGTTGACGGCCGTGCGGCGATCATCAAGAATAATACCCGCCAACAGCAATTCAATCCCTATCTGGCTCAGGCTCAACGGATGGCGGCGGCGATGGGCGGCGGACAGGGCGGCGGTGCACCGCGTTTTACCCAGTGGAGTCAGCTTTCCGGCCGCCGCAGCAATGCTCCGGCTCAACAGTATGTGAGAGTGGGGCAGACAATGAGTAACGGTTACACTTTGACGGCCGTCACCCGGACAAAAGCGATTCTGGAAAGAGGCAATGACAAGTTGGAACTTGACTTGCAGCTGCCATCCAAGAACCGGGCGGCCGCCAGAGCTCCGCAGCGTTTGAATACGGCTCAGCAATTTCAGCAGGCACAGATGTTCATGCAGTCGCAGATGATCCGTACCATGCGTGATATACAGCGTCAGAGCACCCGGCAGAGTGCTCCGGCATCCGGCCGCGGCCGGCGTTAATATAATTTTAAGCGGTTTGTTGATACAGGAATATAAAAGAGGGGAATCTGATGAAAAAAACACACAGAAGTTGGTGGTGCGGTCTGACCGGAGTGTTGTTGGTGCTGTTGATGAGTTCATGTGCCTCATTTCAGGATGATGAAAAGTCTGACAGCGGTAAATCCGGGGATCGTTTCGGTTTTTTGCACAACGGAGCAAGTGAATCACGCGGCACTGCTGCAGCTGATGGCCGTGAATCATCGGAAGAGGAAAGAGTTGCGCCTGACTCACCGGCCAATCCGGTATTGACTCCGGAACAAATGGCCCGTCTGGGAGTTGCCGCTGCTCCGGAAGTTTCTCAGGAGGAGATCGCTTTTACTCCGCCGAAATTTTACGAAGATCTTATCGCACTCAATGCTGATGAGGAGCTTGATGTTTCACTGGTGTTCAACAGTGCGCCGCTTTTGGATGTGCTTTCGGCTTTCGGAGATCTGCTGGAATTCAATTTTGCCGCTGACAGTGCCCTGAATGGGGTCATCACGCTTAATTTGAACAGCCGCATGACCCGCCGGGAGTTGTGGAACACATTTGACCGGATGCTTTTTCTGGCCGGGGCCGGAGTCCGGGTGGAAGGTTCTTTATTGCGGATAATGCCGATGGGCAAGATGGCGGCCCAGCCGGATTCCCGCCCCGGAGTTACTGCTGAAATCTACTACCGTCAGCTGCATAATGCCACTGCTGCCGAAGTGGTCGCCCAACTGCGTTCTTTTCTCGGTGCCGGTGCGGTAAGTGTAACATTGGCCCGTCCCAATGCGATTATGGTTTGTGACACTCCGGAAAATATGCCCAAAGTCCGTCAGATCATTGAATATCTGGATGCCAGCGGCAAAGCCGGCTGGCCCCGCCGGGTCATTCCCTGCAACCATGTGCTGCCCAACCGCATCGCCAATGAACTTCAGGAGATACTGCCGGTACTCGGGTTGAATATTTACCGTACCACCGACCGTACTGTCGCGCCCGGTGCAGTTCAGATCGTCGGTCTTGACCGGATGCGCCTGATCGTGATTTCTGCGGCCACTCAGGAAGCGATTGATCTGGTTGCAGAATGGATCGCACTGCTGGATGTTGCCGGCAGTGAAGATCAGGAAAGTGTATTTGTCTACAAAGTGCGCTATAATAAGGCGGCACATCTGGCACGGGCTCTGTCGGTGGTCTTTGAAACGCAGGGCACTTCACTTACTATTGATGCGGCCAACGGCCGTACTAAAGTTGAAACGATCAACTCTCCGGTGGCAAGAACCCGGGCCCGGACTGCGAGCCGTGCGGCCAGCCGTTCTGATGCCGTCAACGTCGGAACCAATATCGATACCGATCAGGATTCCAAAATTTACGGCACGACGATCCGGGTATTCGCCGATGGCGTTTTGAACCGTCTGGTGCTGCGTTGCACGCCCCGTACTTATGCTTCGGTGCGGGCATTGCTGGATAAGCTGGATGTTGTACCGGCGCAGGTACTGCTTCAGGTGTTGATGGTGGAAGTCACATTGACGGAATCCACCCAGTTCGGTCTGGAATTTTCCGGAGTGGCCAGTCATGGCAATTCCCAGGCGGTATTCGGAACCAATTACGGCGGTTCGACCGGCACGGCATTGACCCCATTCGGTACCGATGCCAATGGCAATGGTGCATTGAATACCGGCAGTGCCAGACAGAACGGGTTGACTTTCGGATTGGTTGACCGCAATGATCCCCAGCGGCAATTCGGTTATATCCGTGCGGCGGCCGGCAACGGTCAGGTAAAGGTGATCTCCAGTCCGCAATTGCTGGTTTCCAGTCATACTGAAGCGAGGATCCAGGTCGGTCAGGATGTTCCGATCATCACCGGCAGTGTGACCTCAAGCGATGGCGGTACGACCTCGACCAGTTCATATGAGAATACCGGTATCATGCTGACGGTGACCCCTTACGTTACCAGTACCGATCTGATATCTCTGGATATTCTGCAAACGATGTCTCAGGCGACGGCCAACACGATTTCACCGGGCAGTACATCTCCGATCATTTCCAAACGGGAGATCGAAACCAGCATGACCATTGCCAACGGTCAGACCATGGTACTGGGCGGCCTGATTCAGGAGCGGACCAATGATTCGCTGGATTCACTGCCGTTTATCAACCGCATTCCCTTTCTGCGCCGTCTTTTCGGTTCGACCAGTACTTCGGTGGAAAGAACCGAGGTGCTGGTACTTATCACCGGACATATCGTCAACGAACACAGTGAAGTCGATGAGCTTATCCGCCGTTACAACGATGCGGTTGATGCGCTCAATGAATATGATGCATCTCTCGGAGAGCGTCAGGCCGGTGATCATTCACCGCATTCATTGGAAGGGGATTCGTTACAGTGAGCACATCTGAAATCAATTTGAGTGCGGCATTGGCAGCCATTGAAAAGGAATTTGCTGTCCGTTTCCCGGAATATGCCGGTCTGCCGGCAAAGAGTATCGAGCAGAGGATCATTGCTGAAGGCAAAATAACCGAAGCGGCTCTGGCAGAGTTCTATTCCGGAATATTCGGTGTGCCGGTGCTGGAAGAAGATGAGATCGTGCTGCCGGAAATGCGGGAGGATTTTTCGCTGGCCTTTTTCAATGCTCATGACTGCGTGGTACTGGAGTTTGATGAAGAGCGGGTGACTTTGCTGGCGGCTTCACCATATACTCTCGGCGAGATTGCCTTTCAGGTCAGACGGGTGTGGCACTGTGATATTTCAGTGCGTTTTGTCCGCCGCCCGTTTCTGGAACGGCTGTTGAGCAAATTGCAGAATGAGGAAGAGGATCAGGAAGAGGCAAACTCTGCCGAAGATGAGAATACTTTGCGGACTCTGGCCGGCGAGGCGAGGATCGTAAGACTGGTCAATGACATATTCACCCGTGCCTTGGAATTGGGGGCAAGTGATATACATATTGAACCGGGGGAAGATGCCGTTTCGGTACGCTGCCGGGTCGACGGGGTGCTTACGGAGATCATTTCCGTGCCGTTGAATCAGTTCCCGGCGATTGCCTCCCGCATCAAACTGCTGGGCGGTTTGAATATCGCTGAAAGCCGTCTGCCGCAGGATGGCCGTACCAATGTGTCGCTTGGCCGTTTGCAATTGGATATGCGTATCAGTACGATCCCGATCCTTACCGGGGAGAGTATCGTTCTGCGTCTGCTGAATAAGGAAAGTGTCCGTTTTGACCTTGCCCAGCTCGGCATGTCGGAAGCGCATTTGAAACAGTTTGAAAAACTCATCCGCATACCTCACGGCATCATTCTGGTCGTCGGGCCCACCGGCAGCGGTAAAACGACAACTTTGTACAGTGTGATCAGCCAGTTGAATGATGCGAGAAAAAAGATCATCACCATTGAAGATCCGGTGGAGTACCGTACCGCCGGTTTGTGTCAGGTGCAGGTCAATCCCAAGGTGGGGGTGACTTTTGCCGCCGGTTTGCGTTCGATAGTGCGGCAGGATCCGGATATTATTCTGGTCGGAGAGATCCGCGACAGGGAAACTGCCGATATTGCCATAAACGCCGCATTGACCGGACATCTGGTTTTGAGTACACTTCACACCAATGATGCTGTCGGTGCTGTAACCCGTCTGCTGGATATGGGGGTGGAAAATTTTCTGGTTTCAAGTGCTCTTTTCGGAGTGCTTTCCCAACGGCTGGTTCGCAAGATATGTCCGGTTTGCCACGGCAAAAAGCAGGCGGTCAAATGCCGCAAATGCAATGGTACGGGATTCAAGGGACGCAGCGGTATTTTTGAATTGCTGATCTTGAATGATGAATTGCGCAATGCGGTCAACCGCAATGCTTCGAGCAGTGAATTGGAAAAGATCGCTGTTTCCCACGGCATGATCACTCTGGCCCAAGACGGGGCGGCCAAAGTCGCTGCCGGTATCACCACTTTGGATGAGTTGAACCGTTCCACTGCGGAGTTGTAAGCAATGGCACTTTACAAATATATTGCGGCCCGGCCGGGGAAATCTCCGGAAGAGATCGTTATCGATGGTGATAACGAAAAAGAGGCATTGGCCAAATTGCGCCGCCGGGGGATGATCCCGGTGCGTTTCCTCGGTGTCGATGGAGATGCCGGCAAAAGGCTGCTGTGGCGTGGCGGAAAGCCGGATGTTTTTGAATTTACCCGGCAGTTGTCACCGTTGTTGTCAGCCAATATCCAGTTGGAGCAGGCTTTGGCGATCATCAGTGAGGGAGCTGGTGAAAAAGTTCAGAAAGATTTTGTCAATTCATTGCGCCAGGGGTTGCATGAAGGAAAGAAGCTGTCGGAAATGGTGCGCTCATACGGTTCACTTTTTCCGGATTATTATGCCAATTTGATTGAAAGCGGCGAGGAGACCGGATGTTTGCCGGAAGTTACCGTTGAACTTTATAAATTCATGCAGGAAAGCAAAGAATTGAAAGGCTTTATTGTATCGAGTTCCATCTATCCGATCGTGATTTTTTGTGTGGTTCTGGTGGTATCGGTGGTATTGTTTACGGTATTTGTGCCGCACTTTTCACAGATTTTTGCGGATATGGGCAAAGAGTTGCCCGGTTCCATGCAGATATTGAATAATATCGGCGGAGTACTTGGTTGGCTCTGGTGGCTCTTGCCGCTGCTCGGTGTCGGCGGATGGTTTCTGGGCAAATATTATTTCGGCGAAGCGGAATGGAAAAAGATCATCGGCGGATTTCTGATCCGGCTCCCGGTTGCCGGCAGGATCATGGTCGATTTGGAAATATGCCGTTATCTGCGGACTTTGGCGATACTTATCGGCAATCATGTGGAAATAATCCGCACAGTACGTATTGCCGGTAAAGTGGTTTCCAATCCGGTGATCGCTGCCGGTTTTGAAGGAATTGACCGGCGGCTCAAAGGCGGAGAAAAGCTTTCTGCCACGCTGAAAGATAATGAATTTCTGCCCCGCAGTGCGGCCAGCATGCTGCGGGTGGGGGAGGAATCCGGCCAGGTCGGAGAGATGCTGGATAATATCGCCGGAAATCTGGAAAGTGACACCCGGCAAAAGATCAAACGGGCGTTGAGTTTGTTTGAACCGCTGGTGATCATTTTACTGGCAGTGATTGTTTTAGGGGTTGTCGTAGCGATCTTTGTGGCTATGATGGAAATAAATTCTGTAAGCAGTGGAGGAGGACAAATATGAAAAAAGCGCAGAAAAAAAGATTTACCCTGATCGAGGTGGTGATCGTGATCGTTATTCTGGTCACGCTGGCTTCGATCGCCACACCGATGTATATGAATTATGTCAGCAAAGCCAATATCGGTGCGGCTAAAAGTCAGGTGCAGCTGCTGGCAGATGCAGTGCAGGGATACCGTACTGACAACAACAGTTATCCTTCTGAAGACAGTGGTCTGGATGCGCTGGTCGAGAATGTTGAGGATCTGGAATCATGGAATGGTCCTTATATTGAAGGTTCTCTGCCCAAAGATCCGTGGGGCAATGATTACCTCTACCGTTTGGATGAAGACGGCCGTTTTGAGATCATCTGCCTGGGTGCCGATGGTGAAGAGGGCGGCGAAGGCGAGAGTGCCGATATTTCCAACCGCGATTGATCATATCGCCTGACTGCGGACAGAATTGTGACGCACAAACATTTTACTTTGATCGAAATCGTTGTGGTACTGGTTATCATCATGCTGGTGACCGGTATCGCAGTTTCGGCGTTCCGCGGGGAATCTCCCTCGCAGTTGATGGATCGTACGGCGATCGAGATCGAGTCATATCTGGCGAAAGTGCGTTTTTTGTGTGCGGAAAGCGGCCGGGATTATGTGGTGCATTATCTGCCGGAAGAAAAGGTGTTGTGTGCTCATGTCGCCTTTTCCGATGAAGAATTGGAAAACATGAAATCCGGTCAGGATGATGTGCCCGGGGCTGTCAGATATACTCTGGCAGAAGATGTGGAATTGTTTATCATCGGAAAAAGTGAAGAATTTGATTCAGATGATGAACAGCCGGAACTTTTCCGTTTTTATCCGACCGGCGGCGGTGTGTGTGTCAACCGTCCGGGGATCCGGATCAATGAGTTGGCAAAAAATTTTGAAATATCTTATTTGAGCGGTCAGTTGATCGTACATGACGGTGATGGCAGCCGGGAGGAGGAAAGGAATTGAAAAAGCATCTTTTCACTCTGCTTGAAACGGTGATCGCCATTGCGATTCTGGCGTTGTCGCTCACCGGACTTTTCCGGTTGCTCGGGCACTCGCAGCGGCGCATCAGTGATGCTGCTGAAGATTGGCGTGAAATGCACATGCTCACTTTGGGCAGTGAATATTTCATGCTGGCCGGCAAAGAGGAAAATTTGCATGTGCCGGATGAGTTGTTCCCTTATCATGATTATCTGATCGAGTGTATTGTTGAAGATGCTGAAGGAGTTCCGGAGGAACTTCAGAATCAGGAAAATCAGCTGCCGTTGAAAAAGTGGATGATCAAACTGATCCGGGTTGCCGACCGCAAGGAGTGCCGCCGGGTGATTATTGACCGTCTTGATTACAGTGCAGTGGAAAGTGAAGATGATGAAGTATTGTAAATTCACTTTGATCGAATTGGTCGTGGCCATTGCAATTCTGGTAATGATTGCGGCCATCGTCGGTATTTCCGGGGCGGCATTTTACCGCGGCTATGAGCGGACACTGAAAGTTACCACCAGATTGAAACAGTTTATGGCGATCGACAATCTGATGGATACCCACATCCGCAATATGATTCCTTTTGTCTGGGCGGATGAGGACAATGTGGAACAACTGGTCTTTGACGGTGAGGAAAACCGGATACACTTTGCCACTTTGCGGCGCAGTTACGGTGATACTCCCGGTTCGCTGATCTTCATCCGGGTATTTGTTGAGGATGAAAAACTGCTTGCAGAATATTCACTTTATCCCCGGTTGCCATGGCTGGAAGATGGCGATGAAAGCATGCCTTACACCACCGAGGTCATCGCTGAAAATGTCCGCAGTGTAACTTTTAATTACGCCGAGGAATCCACTGAGTCAGAGGGAGATGTGGAATTCCTTGATGAGTATCGGCAGGAGGATAATGTTTCTTTGCCGCTGGCAATTCTGATGAAAGTTGAATTTACCGACGGCACGACCGAGCAGTGGTTGCGCCGGGTCGCCGGAGTTTCCCGGGACAGTACTTTCGGTTTGCGTACAAGTTCCGGAGCCAATGTCGGGGAGGATACCGTTGAGGAAGAAAACCGCGGCGGAGAGACCGTTTCCACCGGGCGCAGCGGCTCAGGAAGCAGTATCAGCCGTCCGGCCACCGCGGTCAGGCCGCAATCCGGGGGCCGCCGATGAAAAAGCGCAAACTCTACCGCCATAATGCTGCACTGGTCGCCGTTTTGTGTCTGATATTTTCTGCCGGATTGCTGACGGCGGTAACTCTGGCTCTTTCGCAAACCGGAACATTTTCAGTGGCCAGTCACATCGAATTGCAAAGGTCGATGCTGGTCGCGGAAGGAGCGGCGACCCGGATCCAATATCTGCTGGCCGCCGACCGCAATCTGCATCCGGATGACAAGCCCGGTGAAGTTGATTACACTACTTTTGATTACGACCGTTACATGGCCGACGGTGTGACACATACGATCGATTATTACGGTGAAAAGATCAGCTTTACGGTGCTTGATGCGGTCAGCGGATGGGATATGAGCGGGGCAGGTTATGAAACGGTACTTGCCGGTATTTCAGGTCAGGATGATGCCGGTGATGATCAGATATATCTGGTGGAACAGGTCACGCACCGTCTGGGGGATTATCTGGACAGCGACGACGATATCCGTGATTACGGTATGGAAGTAACTGATTATGAAGATCAGGGATTTGCTCCGCTGCCCCGCAATGCTCCGATGCAATTCCGGGAGGAGCTGTTGTACATTGAAGGTTTTACGGAATTATTTCCGCTTGACGGCAACGGCAGATTGAGTTCGATACGGCTGATTCCTCCGGAAAGTACCAGTGATTTGAGCGATGATAAGATGAATCTTTTTGCCGCTGACCGCCGGACGATAGAGTTGGTTTGCGACTTGACTGAAGATGAATTGGATCGGGCCATGGATGCTCTGGAGCGTTGGAAAAATGATAAAGAGTTGTTGAGCGATACCCTTGATGACGAATTGCTGGCTAAACTGAAAGGAAGTTTTGCCACTCAGGAAAGCGGAGCGTATACTGTGATCATTCAAGCTCCGGCAGAGCATTCAAGACCCTTCCGCAAACTGGTGTTTTCCTATTCCGGATTTGAAATTTCCGGCCCGGAAGGACAGGTCATAAACTATATGGAGTGGAATTTTTTGTGAAACGTCTGATTCTCATTTTACTGACAGCCGCCGGAGTTTTTTGCACGATTCCGGAAACCCGTGCCGAACCGGTGTCGATGGTGGTCCTGGCTCCGGTGGCTCTGGAGGCGGCCAAACAGGCTTCGCCATATGTGATAACGGCATTGCAAAATGGCGGCCGGCAGCTTTTGGAAGTCGGCAAAGATCTGGGAAACATATTGCGGCTGCCGCTGGGGGTGATCCAAATCACGCTGGGCTTGCCTTTCGGAATGCTTGGAAATGGGCTGGATAATCTGACGGTCGGCTTTTTCGCCCCCTTTCAATTGATCGGCGATATATTGATTCTGCCGGTCACTTTTCTGGGAGTCGGCGGAGGTTAAAAAATTACAGTTTTACTGTTGTATAAAACGCATTTATGTATTATATTATATAATACGGGTAAATTTGTGTTTTTTGACAGAATTTCAAATACAGCAGGTAAAACTATGAAAATGAGTAAAATGGCGGGGCGCAGGCTCCGTGAAGTTCCCAAAGATGCCAAAACGGTAAGTCATCAATTTCTGGTTCGCGGCGGGTATGTCCGTCCGGTTTCCGCCGGAATTTATTCCCTGTTGCCCGCCGGTAAGCGGATCGTGGCCAAAATCGAGGCGATCATCCGTGAGGAGATGGATCGTATCGACGGTCAGGAAATTCTGATGCCGGTGGTGCTTCCGGCAGCTTTGTGGCAGGAATCCGGGCGTTATGATTCTGTCGGTGCCGAGCTGCTCCGGTTCAGTGACCGCAATGACAAGCCGATGCTTCTGGCCATGACCCATGAAGAGTGCGTGACAGCTCTGGTGCGCACTGAGGTCAACAGTTACAAACAGTTGCCGTTGATGGTCTATCAGATCCAGACCAAATACCTTGACGAGGCCCGTCCCCGGGCCGGTTTGATCCGTACCAGAGAGTTTACGATGAAAGATGCGTACAGTTTTCATACTGATCAGGCGGATCTTGAAGCGTACTATTTCCGGGCGCACGAAGCCTATGAACGCATTTTCCGGCGGATCGGTCTGGGTAATGTGTTGAGCATTGAATCCAACAGCGGCATGATGGGCGGAAAAGTTTCACACGAATTTATGGCGGTTTCCGATTGCGGCGAAGATACGATTTTCGTTTCACCTGACCGCAAATACCGGGCCAACCGGGAGATCGCCGTTGCTGACTGGAAGTTTGTCAAAGAGGCTCCCAAGACTTTGGAAAAGGTCGCCACGCCGGATTGCAAAACGATCGACGAAGTTGCCGGATTCCTCAAGGTCGCCGCAGAAAACACCGGCAAGGCGGTGTTTTATCAGGATGCCCGCACCGGGGAATTGATCTTTGCACTTATCCGCGGCGATTTTGAGGTCAACGAGAGTAAATTGGCCAATGTGGCAAAGGTTGCGGAGTTGAAATTTGCTGATGATGAATCGATTCTGGCCGCCGGAGCGGTTCCGGGGTATGCCAGCCCGTTGAATTTGAAAGGCAAAAAGGCGAAAATCATCATCGACCGTTCCGCTTTTGAATCGTCCAATCTGGTCGTCGGAGCCAATGAGCCGGGATACCATTTCCTCAACTTCAATGCCGATCGTGACCTTGATGGCGTGGAATATGTGGTGGCGGATATCGCAACGGTGCGTGAGGGAGACCCCGCACCGGGCAGCGGCGAACCGTTGCAGATGCTGCGCGGTATTGAAGTCGGCAATATTTTCCAGCTGGGAACGAAATATTCCGAATCAATGAATTGCACTTATCTGGATAAAGACGGCAAGAGTCATCCGATGATCATGGGGTGCTATGGTATCGGAGTCGGCCGTTCGATGGCTTCTGTGATCGAATATTCCCATGATGATTACGGTCCCATCTGGCCGATGGCAATCGCTCCGTGGCAGGTGCAGATCTGTGCTGTCGATCCCCAGAAAGCCGGAGTCGGCGAGGCCGCAGAAAAATTGCTGAAAGATCTGGAAGCGAACGGTGTGGAAGTGCTGTATGATGACCGGGGTGAAAAGGCCGGCAGCATGTTCAGCGATGCTGACCTGCTGGGTATTCCTCTGCGTCTGGTCATTTCTCCGAAAACGCTGGCGGAAAATGAAGTGGAATTCCGTACCAGAGCGTGCCGTGACAGCGTGAGATTCAAAGTTGATGAAGCGGCGGCGGTCATCGCAGACAAGGTGAAAGCTGAATTGGCAAAATTCCAGTGTTGAGAAACTGCGGCTCATGAAACGTTTTTGGGTGATACTTTTTGCTTTTCTGGCTGTTTGGCCGGTTGCAGCATATGAAATGCAGCTGATTCCGGTGTTGCAAGTCAATACCGGAGATCAGGTGGATAACGTATTGCCCAAATACGGCATTGCAATTACGTCACTGGTGGAAAAAGTCGGGCGTTTTCAGCCGTTTCAAATCGAGATACCGCTGATCATTGAAGAACGCCTCGCCCGGCCGCTGACGATCCGGGCGACTCTGACCATAACCGGGCCGGACGGCAGAAAAGATAATGGTTTTGAAAATATCGTGCTGTTTGAATTGCCCGCCGGAGCGCAGGGGATATTCTTTCCGGAAATCAGGGTCTCCTCTCATTTTTCTGCCGCGGACAAAATTGGAGTACACCGTTTTGAATTGATCTATTCCGACGGCAGTCAGGAAAAGTGTGCGGCATTTGAAATTGAATTGGCCGATACGGTTTCCGATTTGTCGGATATGGATGAACAGGAATTTTCAGCGTTGATGTCGTGGTATTACCGGAATCCGAAGCCGCACCGTCTGCTGATCGCATTGACCACTTATATCGAGTATATCGAACCGGCATTGATCCGGCGTGACGGTCGTGAGCGTTTCAATCCGCGGGCCGCTTACAAATGGTTTGCGGAAGTTTTCAAACTCAATCCGCAGTTTTACGGGGATCTGGCGCAGTTGAGTCATTCGGTGCCGGAGCAGAGCCGGTTGCTTATAGCGGTGATTTTTGCCGCTTGTGAAAGGGAAACTGTCGCCGGATTGCAGGATAAGATCCATCCGGAAGTTTTACGATTGGCAAATGATCCGGAAGTGCAGATAATGCTTGATACAGCAACAGTTTCCGAAGTGTGGCATCTGGATATGCTGATGGCGGAATTCATGGCGACCGGCAGATTTGCTCCGGTACTTCAAATTGCCGGTCAGCTGCAGCAAAGAGAGAAGATAACGCTTGAAGAGCTCAAAGAGCGACCGGGAGGCATTGACGGATTGAGTGCTGATGAGCGGCAACTGTTGAAAAACGGTTTGATCGGGCAGTGTGCCGCATGGATGCTGCGAAGCAACATTCAGCAGGGGCACACGCTTCTGGCATATTATCTGGAAACAATTCTGCACCGCAAGCAATATGCCGACCGGCATGCTGCGGAACAGATTATTGCAATATTGACATCAAAAGATTAAAAAATAAGAAAGAGTTGACAAATGTGGAACTACACAGACAAGGTCATTGACCATTTTATGAATCCCCGTAATGTCGGAGAGGTGGAGAATCCTGACGGTACCGGTCAGGTGGGAAATGCCGCTTGCGGAGATGCGTTGAAACTGACATTTAAATTGGATGAAAACGGCCGGATCGCGGATGTGAAATTCAAAACTTTCGGCTGTGCCAGTGCGATCGCTTCAAGTTCTGCGCTTACGGAATTGATCAAAGGCATGACTCTGGAAGAGGCCGCCAATGTCACCAATCAGGATATTGTCAAACTGCTTGGAGAATTACCGGAAGCTAAAATGCATTGTTCGGTAATGGGTATGGAAGCTTTGCAGGCGGCGATTGCTGATTACAAAGGCGAACCGAACCCCTTTGAAAAACTGGACGATCATGATGGCAAATTGATTTGCAAATGTTTCGGTGTCACTGATTTGAAAATTTTACGCGTGGCGAAAGAAAATGACTTGCACAAAGCTGCCGAGATCACCAATTACTGCAAAGCCGGTGGCGCATGCGGTTCCTGTCTGGCGGCGATCCAGCGGCTTTTGGATGATATGTGGAAACTGGAGAATATCAAGAAATGCTGACGATTGAAGAATTACGACAGAAAGAGAATGATTACAAGAGCCGTCTGGCTCAGGTCGGGGAGTTCCTGAAAATCAGCGACAAGGAAAGTGAACTTGCCGCACTTGAGGAAAAGATGAATGCTCCGGACTTCTGGAACGACAAAGAAACTGCCCAAACAACGATTGCCGCAGTCTCATCGTGCCGCAATATCATCACGCCTTTCCGCAAGATGGAAAGCACTCTTGAGGATTTCGGCACCGCTTTGGAATTTGCCGCCGAAGATGAGGCATTCATCGAAGAAGCGGAAAATCAGCTGCCCGCTTTGGAAAAAGAGTTGGATAAACTGGAGATCGTCAGTTTCCTTTCCGGCCGTTTTGACAAAAACAACTTTTATCTGACTATCCACGCCGGAGCCGGCGGCACGGAGTCCTGTGACTGGGGCAGTATGCTTTTCCGTATGTACCGCCGTTACGCCGAGCGGCGCGGCTGGAAAGAGGAACTTATCGACTATCAGCCCGGCGATGAAGCCGGTATCCGCAGTGCCACACTGCATATCATGGGGGAATTTGCCTACGGTTATTGCAAAGGTGAAAACGGAGTACACCGTCTGGTGCGTATTTCGCCGTTTGACAGTAACGCCAGACGTCACACCAGTTTCTGTTCGGTGGATGTATTCCCGGAAATCGACGATGATATTGATATTGAGATCAATGAGTCGGATTTGCGGGTCGATACTTACCGTTCCAGCGGTGCCGGCGGCCAGCACGTCAACACGACCGACTCGGCGGTGCGGATCACCCACTTGCCAAGCGGTATCGTGGTAAGTTGTCAGAATGAGCGCAGTCAGCATAAGAACCGGGCCACCGCAATGAAAATGCTCAAAGCCCGTCTCTTTGAGGTCGAGGAGCGCAAACGGCGTGAAGCTGCGGCTGCTCTGCGCGGTGAACAGATGGAAAACGGCTGGGGCAGTCAGATCCGCAGTTATGTTTTGCAGCCTTACCAGATGGTCAAAGATCTGCGTACTGATGTGGAAACCAGCGATACTTCCGGCGTGCTGGATGGCGATATCGACCGGTTTATCGAATCATATTTGAAACAGCAATGAATTATTTGACCAACTTGAAAACGCGTTCCGCATTGCTCAAGGCTTTGCGGGATGCGTTTTATGCTGAAAATTTTCTGGAAGTCGCCACGGCGGTGAAGATTCCCGCCCCGGCACCGGAAGAGTATATCGAATCGGTGCAATGCGCCGATGGCGAATTTCTGCGTACCAGTCCGGAATTGGCGATGAAGCGGATGCTGGTTGCCGGTATGGAGCGGATATTCCAGATCGGTTCAGCTTTCCGGGCTGAAGAGCTGGGCAGAAAGCACCGTGAGGAATTCACCATTCTTGAGTACTATGCCGTGCAATGGGATTACCGGAAACTGGCGGAGTTTACCGCCCGGATGATTTCCCATGCGGCGCAAACACTTTTCGGGCAAACGCAGATAACTTATCAGGGGTTTCCGGTTGATTTGGGGCGGCACACCTTTATCACGGTGGATGAGGCATTTCGCCGCTATGCCGGGGTATCGGCATTTGAAGCGGATGCCGATGGTTCATTTGATGAGTTGATGGTACTTAAAGTTGAACCGGAATTGGGTAAAGATTGTCCGGAATTTCTCATTGATTATCCGGCCAACCGGGCGTCGCTTTCCCGTTTGAGTGCCGCAGACAACCGGGTGGCAGAGAGATGGGAATTGTATATCCGGGGCATGGAACTGGGCAATGCATTCGGCGAATTGACTGATGCCGCTGAACAGCGGCGGCGTTTTGCATCAGCGTTGAAATTCCGGGCGGAGCAGGGAATGCTTGCCTATCCGGAAGCGAGCGATTTTCTGGAAGCTTTGGAAAAAGGTTTGCCGCAAAGTTCCGGGTGTGCGATCGGTTTTGACCGCCTGTGTATGATTTTCTGCGACAGTTATGATATTGCAGAAGTCATATTTGAATAGTTACAGTCCTGATTTTTGTAAAAAATCTTTACGGATAATCTCCTGCCGGATCTGCCGACAGCCTTGATTTTCTCTCCGGCTGAAAAATGATTGGTAATGTCCCGAATTTTGTGAAATCCAGGCAGAGG
>JAFVZS010000118.1 GCA_017508015.1 Lentisphaeria bacterium | reverse complement strand
TTCCGCCCCCTGCGCAAGTTTATAGTTCCCGTAAGCCTGATCGCTTGAAACAGTGATCGTGTAAGTAGGTTTACCGGAAATCCGGGAAAGGTCATTGATCAGGTAATCGCCGGTTGTTTGGCATCCGGTGAGGGTAAAGTCGATCACGGAACCCCCATATGCCGAAACGACTGTTCCGGAAGCTATTTGCAAACTTCCCCGGTGTATCGCATTCTGATAAATTCTTACATCTCCGCCATTTACGGTGGTGTTGCAGGCCGTCGCATTGTTGTATATGTGGAAACTTCCGGAATTTACGGTCGTGTCATTTGCCGAGCCGCCGGCAAAGATATGCATAAAAGTGTTTACCGTTGTGCTGTTCGCTGTTCCGCCGCTGGAAATATTTACTTTTCCGCCGCTGTTGACAGTGTTGTCAGCCACTCCGAAAATATTCATGGCTCCGGCTGAGAGTATTGTGTTGACGGCGCTGCCGCCGGATTCTATGATCACAGCCTGATAATAATTATCGAGGACCGTGGTATCGGATACCACACCTCCGGAAGAAACAGTTAAACTGGTTCCGGAAGAGACCACCAGACCGGTTGATGTCGTGCCGTAATCAATGACCGTTAAATCAGCATAGGCGGCAAGGCCGTTGCCGCCGTGGTCGAGGGTGCCGGTAAGGTGGTCGGTTTCATGGGAAATTGTGGAGATGATCGCTTCGTTGCTGGCGGAGAAGTCCAGCATTACAAAGGCTTTGTCGGTGGAAATTTGGTTGTCTTTGTCAATGGTTTCAGCGAGCCCTGCAAAATCGCCGTAAGAAGAAAATGCATCAGTTTTGCCGATAAAAATGGTGGAATAATCGGCAACAGTCGGCTTTTCAGTGACAAACAGGATGTTTTTATCCGCATAACGGGCATTCAATTCCGCGACGATATCGGCAATACGTTCCGCTGTCACTCCGGAATTCTGTACTTCCACATTTTCCACGGTCAATATTTCGCCGTTGTAAGAAGTCAATTCCCCGTCAAAATCCAAGTATACGATCTGCTGTACCGCTGTTTGCGGAACATATTGCACCCCACCATTTGCAATTGTTTGCTGTACCATAGTTTTCTCCTGCTGCTGAAAATATATTACATTGTAATATATCACACAACTTCCGGTATTGCAAGCGAATGGTATCAACAAAAGAAAAGTGCCGCCCGGCTTTCCCCGGTCAGGCGGCAGCATTGTCAAACAAAAAACTTTTTACGAATGACGTTTTTTGGCACTTTCCCGGAGCTTCTGGAACAGGGCAAACATCGGCGGAATGAATGTGACACCGAGCATTGTTGCCGTCAGCATTCCCCAGAATGTTACCGTGCCGATCACCCGGCGGCTTTCCGCTCCGGCTCCGACGGCAAAGAGCATCGGCAGCACTCCGAATATAAAGCTCCAGGCGGTCATCAATACCGCCCGGTAACGGTAATTGGCACCATTGATGGCGGCCAGCGCAATGGATCGGCCGCTTGCCCGCTCCTGCATGGAAAATTCCACCATGAGGATCATGCTCTTGGCACACAATCCGATCAGCATGATCAAACCGAGCTGAGCGTAGATATCCAGAACCATGCCGGTTGAGAATATCGCCAGCACGCCGCCCAGAAAAGCAAAGGTTACAGAGAGGATCACCGGCAGAGGAATGGTCCACGACTCATACTGAGCCACCAGGAAAAGATAACCGAATACTACGGCCATGATCATCAGCAGCAGGATTTGTCCGTCATTGTTGCGTTCCTGATAGCTCATGTCGGTCCAATTTACGGAATACTCTTTGGGAAAGTGTTCCGTAAGAAGTTTTTCGATATCATCCATGATTTGGGCAGTCGAGGCACCGGGAACCGGAATGACGGTCACTGTCGCCGACATATTCTGATTGAATCTTTCGATTTTTCTGGCACCGAGCATCGGTTCAACAGTACAGAATGCGTTTAATGGCACGGCTTCTCCGCCGGAATTCATCACTTCGAGATTTTCCAGCGCAAGCAAATTGCTCCGCATATCGCCGCCCAGCTGCATTTTTACCTTGAATGAGTAGCCGTTGATGTTGAAGTCATTGATATAATAACTTCCCAGATTGCTCTGCAGTGCGGTGAATAATGATCCGGTACTGATGCCGAGGAATTCCGCTTTACGGCGGTCAATATTCAGATGGTATTGCGGCGTGCGGGCATCGAATCCGGAAAACGCAAATGCAACATGCGGCATCAATTCTTTATTGTTGAGCAACCCGAGCAGACGGCCGGTTTGTGCTCCGAATTGCTGCGGTGAGTCACTCCCGGCGGTGCGGAAAGCAAAAGTAACACCGCCGGTAACTCCCAGACCCATGATGGCAGGCGGCTGAAATACCCGGATGATACCGGCGGGATTTTTTGAGCCGATTGCCGAAAGTTGCTGATTGATCGAATTGATATCCAATCCCGGAGCATTGCGTTTGCTCCATTCATCCAGAGTAATAATGAAAAATCCGAGATTTTCACTGGCTCCGCTGAAAATGGAAAAGCCGGAAACGGTCAGTACATCACTTACTCCGGGGACTTTTGCTGCTTCTTCCGCAAAAAGTTTGGCCGCTTGAGTCGTTGAAGCAAGGGAAGCTCCCGGCCGCAATTCGATTTCGCACATCAAAACACCCTTATCCTCCGCCGGCAGAAAGCCGCCGGGCAGACGCATTCCGAAAAAACAGCAGCAGCCGATGGCGATCACCAGCAGGATTACGGTCAGATAAAAACGGCGGATCAGCATGCGGGATATCCGGATGAATCCCTTTTTGGTGGAGTTCAGTGAAAAGTCCACCCAGCGGAAAAGAAATATTTTTCTGCCGGATACCGGTTTCAGGATCAAGGCACACAATGCCGGACTGAGCGTAAGAGCATTGAATGCCGAAATGCACAGCGAAATACACATCGTTACGGCAAACTGCATGTAGATCGTGCCGACAATACCGCCGTAGAATCCGACCGGAGCATAAATCGCCGCCGAAACCAGAGTCGCCGCGATGACCGGTCCGGTGATCTGTTTCATACTTTTTACCGTCGCTTCTTTGGGCGGAAGTTTTTCCTCATCGATGATACGCATGGTGTTTTCCACGACAACGATCGCATTATCCACCAGAGAACCATCACCAGAATCAATCCGAACATGGTCAATACGTTGATCGAATACCCCAATACTGCCATGCAGCCAAAGGTGCCGAGCAGAGACACCGGAATCGCCAGTGCCGGAACCAGTGTCGCCCGCCAATCCTGCAAAAAGATCCAGGTAATGCCGATGACCAGCAGTAAAGTGATAATCAACGTGGCGGCGATCTCTTTGACGTTTTCAAGAATATATGCTGTCGGGTCATAAGATATATCCGCCGTGATACCATCCGGGAAGCGGGTTTTAAGTTCTTCAAGCAAGTCATTGGCATCTTTTACCAGTTGTACGGCATTTGCGCCATCCTGCCGGTAGATAGCCAGTGCGATGCACTCGTCACCGTTGTAAAAACCCTCATCGGTGTAACGTTCCGCACCGAGTTCAATATCGGCGATGTCACCGAGACAGATATTTTCACCGTTCTCCGTGGAAGTGATGATGATCGAAGCGAATTCCTCCTCACTTTTCAGACGGCCGTCGGCATCGATTTTGAATTGGATGTACCGGTTGGCTCCTTCTCCGCCGACAGAACCGGGGGCTGCCGGAATATTCTGGGAGTTGAGTCTGGCGATGATGATTTCCGGAGTAAGTTTCAAGGCTGACATTTTGACCGGATCAAGCCAGATGCGCATGGAGTAGTTTCTTTCTCCGAGAATTTCCACATAGCCCATTCCGGGGATACGGGCAAAAGCATCTTTGATATTCATGCGCACATAATTGGCCAGTTCCAGCAGAGACAATTTACTGCCGTCAGTACGGAATACATATACTCCGACCATATCTGTTGACTGTTTTTTGGTTGTCACGCCGATGGCAGTGACTGTCGGCGGCAACTGTGCTTCCGCTCTGGAAACGGCATTCTGTACATTGACTTGAGCAATGTCTGAATCCACTCCGGGGCGGAAGGTGAGTGTGAGCGTATAATTGCCGTTGTTATCGCTTTCGCTTTTGAAGTAGAGCAGATCTTCAATACCGTTGACCTGTTCTTCAATGACACCGGCCACGGTTTCAGCGATCACCAGGCTTGTCGCTCCCGGGTACATGGCGGTAACTTTGTCTGTCGGCGGTGCGATTTCCGGATATTCGGCAATCGGCAATTCAGTCAGGCAGATGATCCCGACGATGACGGTGATGATCGACAGTACAAAAGCGAATTTCGGGCGTTGAATGAAAAATTCAGCAAACATATTACAATGCCTTTACTGTATGGGGGTGCATTCCACGGTCATGCCGTCCCGGAGTTTGTGGGAACCTTCCACAACGACGGTTTCGCCGCAACTGAGGCCGGAACGGATGATCTGATATTCCCCGGAAATGCTGCCGACGGTGACTGCACGGCGGAAAACTTTGTTATCCTTGCCAACGACAAAAACAGAATAACTGCCATTCTCCCCGATCATGATCGCCGATGGCAGTACGGCGGTGAATCCTGATTCTGAAGCTGTGTAAAGTTCCACAGTAACATATCCGCCGGGGATCAGACGGTGGTCTTTGTTTTGAAATTCCGCCCAGAGAGCAATGGTATTGGTGCGTTGATTGATATGGTTGTCCACCAGTGATATGCGGGCGGATTCCGGGTAAATATTGTTGTCTGCCAGCGTGATTTTTATGGAACCGTTTGTCAGTATACCGTTTCTGTCACCGAAATCACGCCGCAAAATTGTTTCACTGACGGCAAAGCGGACATTGATCGGCGAAACCATTTCAATTGAAGCCATTGCCTGACCGCCCGGGGTGATCAGATTACCGACAGTAAAGGTGCTTTTGCCGATACGTCCGGTGATCGGAGCGTGGATCCGGGTGTAGGAAAGATTGTTGCGGGCATCGATCAGCGAAGCTTCGATTTCCTTGAGCTGGGCTTTGGCGGAATCCAATTCAAAAAGCGAACGGTCATACACAGATTGGGCAACAGCATTGTTGGCTATCAATTCCCGGTTGCGGTTGAATTCTCTGGTCATGTATGTTACCTGGGATGTCAATTGTTCCCGTCGGGCTTCAAGAGCTTGAACTGCGGCTTTATAGGTGGTGTCTTCCAGCTCAAAAAGTAAATCCCCCTGTTTAACGATCTCACCTTCTTTGAAGTGGATCTTGCGTAATTCTCCGGTTACTCTCGGCATAATATCGACTCGTTCTGCGGCTTCTACGATTCCGGCATAACGCCGCGCTGAAGCGGTCGCGGTTTCAATGACCGGTGCGGTGGTGACTGATTGGCCGGCCGCATTAACGGCACTGAGTGCGGCAGTCATCAGCATTGCCAATGGATAAAAACAGTGTGGTTTCATTTCTTCTCCTTGATGATTTTTTTAATTAGTTCTGTAGCGAACTATTTTTTAATATAGCCCGTTTTTTATTATTTTTCAAGAAAAAACATTTTGTTTTAATGAAGTAAAAACATGGTCAAATACTTTCGCCGAACTTGTAAAAAACGTTTTCTGCATTATATTTATTCAGGAATGCATGACAGGGAGGAACCGGATGAATGACGTTACGCTTGACATATACATCATCAGCCGTTTGACGCACGGCTTTTATGCCCGGGAGTTGGCCAAACTTGGAATTACCATGGCACAGTTCCCCTATATTATGGCGATAATTGAAAAGGACGGGATTTCTCAGGAGAAGCTTTCCAAACTTTTGCGGATGGGGAAAAGCACTACGGCCACAGTGGTAAAACAGCTGGTCGACAAACAGCTGGTCACCCGGGAGGTCGATGCAGCTGACCGGCGGAATTTTAAATTGCATGCTTCGGCAGAGGCAATTGCTTTGAAACCGTTGATCGTTTCCGTGGTGGAACGCTGCAATCGGTTGATCACCGGAGAAATGAGCACTCCGGAAAGATTTTCTGCGATGCTTTCTGAAGTGCGGAGCAATGCCGAGTTGAAACTCGGCAGTGGCGGTACTGAAATTTGACTTTTTTTACAGAATGCTGTATATTACGAAAATTTTCAATTGCAGCAAGGAGTGATTGTGAACCGTATAGCTTTGATCGGAATAATTGTGGAAGATACCGGTAAGTCGGCGCAGATCAATTCTCTGCTGCATGAGTATGGTGAGTTTATCATCGGCCGGATGGGAGTGCCGCACCGGGAGCGGAATTTGAGTATCATCAGTGTGATGCTTGATGCGCCGGGGGATGTGATCAATTCGCTTTCCGGAAAATTGGGAATGCTTGATGGAGTCAGTGTCAAGACGGTTTGCTCCAAAGGAGAGTTCCCGGTAAAAGAAGAGGGATTTGAAAAGAAATGAAATATCTGGAACTGACCATCGGTGCTGTGTTGGTCAATAATTTTGTTTTGACCCGTTTTTTGGGGATTTGTCCGTTTCTCGGAGTTTCCAAAAGATTGGATACTGCCTTGGGAATGGGCGGTGCGGTAACGGTGGTCATGGCACTGGCATCATGCATTACGTCGGTGATCTCCAATTATCTGTTGAGTTTTTCGATCGGTGAAAAAGTGATCGACTTGAGTTTCTTGCAGGTGCTGACCTTCATCCTGGTGATTGCCGCACTGGTTCAGCTGCTGGAGATCATGCTGCAGAAACTCAGTCCGGTGCTTTACCGGGCATTGGGCATATATCTGCCGCTGATCACGACCAATTGTGCGGTCCTCGGAGCGGCAACGATCAATGCTGAAAGCGGCAGAAGTGTTCTGGATGCGACGATCTTCGGAGCGTTTTCCGGAGTCGGGTTCGCTTTGGCACTGGTGCTGTTTTCCAGTATCCGGGAAAAATTGGAACTTGCGGAACCTCCCAAGGCTTTTGAAGGCACCCCGATAGCATTGATCACTGCCGGAATTCTGGCGATGGCGTTTGCCGGTTTTGCCGGGTTGTGTTGAGGAGAATACCGGGATTATGGATAGTTCAATATTGCTTTATGCGGCACTGCTGATGGGCGGAGCCGGGGTGATACTCGGCAGCGTGATCGCAATTTTTGTGAAAATTTTCCGGGTGGATGTTGACCCGAGGGCGGATTTGGCTCTGGAATTGCTTCCCGGAGCAAATTGCGGCGGTTGCGGCAAAGCCGGATGTGCGGATTTTGCCAAAGCACTGGCGGCCGGAGAGGTCAGTCCGGCGAATTGTCCGGTATCAAGTTCGGAACAGGTATCGGCAATTTCGCTGGCTTTAGGTATTGACTCCGGAAGTGTGACCAGAATGCAGGCGGTGGTTTGCTGCCGCAGTTACATCGGTGAAGTGCGCAAGATGAATTATAACGGTGTGCAGGATTGCGTGGCTGCCAATATGGTTGCCGGAGGACCGGATGCGTGCCGTTACGGATGTCTGGGGTTGGGCACATGTGCCAGAAAATGTCCTTTCGGGGCGATTGAGATCATCGGGCAGGCGGCGGTAGTTCACCGGGAGTTGTGTGTCGGTTGCGGTAAGTGTGCCGCAGCCTGTCCGCGCGGTGTGATCAAAATGGTTCCGGCGGATGCGTTGTACCATGTTTACTGCAACTCTCCGGAAAAGGGGGCAAACAAGAAAGATATTTGCAAGGCCGGATGTATCGGATGCCGGAAGTGCGAAAGGCTTTTCGGCAGTAAATTCAAAATATCCGGATTTCTGGCACAGGTCAATTATCAGGAAAATGCTGTTGTGGATCAGGAAATGGCCGAAGCGATTTCCTGTCCGGCGGGGTGTCTGCTTTCTGCAGATGACCGTTTGGATGCCGCATATGCCAAGGTCAGGGAGGAGAAACGATGAATAAGAGTTCCCGGAGTGTAATGACCTTTTCCGGTGGTATCCACCCCGCGGGAGACGGCAAGGATCTCACCTGCAATCAGGCAGTGCGCAGAGCACCTTTGCTGGAGCGTTATTTTGTTCTGCTGTCAGAAAATGCCGGAAAACCTCCGGTTCCGGTGGTGAAAAAGGGGGATATTGTCAGCAAGTATCAGTTGATTGCCCGGGCCGATGGATTTGTTTCCGCAAATCTGCATTCGCCGACCAGCGGCATGATAAACGGTATAGTTGAGGTTCCGGGGCCAATGGGAGTTCCTTCTCCGGCAATAGAGATAATTACGGATGGCGAAGATCGCGGAGAACCGCCTTTTGAACCGATTGAAAACTGGGAAAGTGCCGATCCGGAAGTTTTGAAACAGCGGGTGATCGATGCCGGTCTGGTTGGTATGGGGGGGGCTTCATTTCCGACACATGTGAAGTTGAATCCGCCGCCCGAAAAAAATATCGATACTCTGATACTCAACGGTGCAGAGTGTGAACCGTATCTGACTGCCGATCACCGTTTGATGTTTGAAAAGGCTGAAAAAGTGATGCGCGGTGCGGCGATTTTCGGAAAAATACTCGGTGTGCGCCGTCCTAATATCGGTGTGGAGATCAACAAAGGAGATGCGATCGAAGCACTTGAAAAGTTTGAGGATCGTTACGGAGTGGCAGTTGTACCGCTGATGGTGCGTTATCCGCAAGGATCGGAAAAGCAGTTGATCAATGCCATTACCGGCCGGGAAGTCCGTTCCGGCGGTCTGCCGATGGATTCCGGTTGTGTGGTGCAGAATGTCGGTACGGCAGCGGCTCTTTCTGATGCGGTGATCAAGGGAATTCCGCTGGTGGAAAGGATTGTGACGATCACCGGTGATGTGGTCGTTTCTCCGGGAAACTGGTATTTGAAACTGGGAACTCCGGCTATCGAGGCGGTCAAATTGGCCGGTGGTGTCACCGAAGAACCCGGCAAATTGATTTTCGGCGGCCCGATGATGGGCTTTGCCCAGAAGTCGTTTCAGGTGCCGGTGGCTAAAAATACCTCCGGGATATTGTTGCTGCCGACCCGTCTGGCAGTGAATTATGAAGCCAGCGGTTGTATACGTTGCGGGCGTTGTGTGCAGGGCTGTCCGATGCATTTGATGCCGTGTCTGCTGTCAACAGCAATAGAAGCTGACCGGATCGATCTGGCATTTCAAAATCATGTAATGGATTGTATGGAGTGCGGTTCATGTGCTTACGTTTGTCCGGATCACCGTCCGCTGGTACAGAATATCCGGCGGGCCAAGGCCGAGTTGCGTAAAGAAATGGCCAATAAAGGGAAGTGATTTTTTATGGATATGGAAACCAAAGTTGACGGAATAAAGTTGCCGACCGGCAGGAATCTGGTGTTGAGTTCTTCGCCGCACCTCTCTACCGGGGCAAATTTACGTAAGATCATGGGTGGCGTTTTACTGGCACTGCTGCCGGCTGTTGTCGCCTCGGTCTGGTTTTTCGGTTGGCGGGCATTGCTGATTATTTTGTACACACTGTTTTGTTGTGTAACGGCAGAGGCGGTATGGTGTGCGTTATCCGGCAAGGCGGTTTGGCGCACGATAGGTGATTTATCGGCAGCTCTTACCGGAGTGCTGCTGGCGCTGTGTCTGCCGGTGAATATACCTTTGTATGTGCCGCCGATCGGAGCAATTCTGGCGATATGGCTGGGAAAACAGGTTTATGGCGGGTTGGGCAATAATCCTTTTAATCCGGCACTGGTTGCCCGGGTCGGACTTTTGCTTGCTCTGCCGGCGGCAATGACTTGCTGGACTCCGTCGCGCGGAATGACGGAAAATGGATATCCTTCTCAGGAAAATTTCTTTCGTGGAGAGGATTTGTTGTTGATTGGCAACGGAGAAATGCCTGATGCTGTCACTTGTGCCACTCCGCTGGGGGTGGCCGGCACTGCTCCGAAAATTTCCGGAAAAACTCCGGAAGCTTTACATAATTTTCAGCCGTTGGAAAACCGGGAGCTGTTAAAACGTTGTTTTGGGGGGGATCGAGCCGGATGTCTCGGCGAAACCAGTGTGTTCGCGCTGATTATCGGTTACTTTATTCTGGTTCTGCTGAATCTGATCAACTGGCGGGTTCCTCTGCTGTTTATTGGAACCGTGGCACTGATAACTGCGGTTACGCACTTTTTTATGCCGGGGGGGACTCCATCGCCGGTGT
This sequence comes from Lentisphaeria bacterium, assembly GCA_017508015.1. Taxonomy (GTDB): domain Bacteria; phylum Verrucomicrobiota; class Lentisphaeria; order Victivallales; family Victivallaceae; genus UBA1784. The sequence goes on along the minus strand of JAFVZS010000118.1, from coordinate 14,839 downwards.
TTCATATTCTCAATGGCGGATTATTCCTCGGTGCAGTATTTATGGCAACGGATATGGTGACCAGTCCGATCACCGGTGCCGGATGCGTGGTATTTGCCATTGGTTGCGGAATCGTTACTTCCGTGATTCGCATCTGGGGTAATTATCCTGAAGGGGTGAGTTTTGCAATTTTATTTATGAATGCACTGGTTCCGTTGATCGACCGCTGGCTTGGACAGCGTCCATTCGGTTATGTGCCGATCCGACGCAAGGAGAATAGGTTATGAAGTTGCGAGATCAGGAAAATATAGTGGTATTGGGAGTTTTTCTCGGCGTTGTGGCGTTGATTGCCGCACTGGTACTGGCCATTATGTCGCAATTGACTGCTGAGCCTATCAGAGAGGCGGCAGAAAAAAATCGTCAACAGGCATTTCACCGTTTGCTGTTGCCCGAATTTGAACGTGTCGGCGAAGCCGTATCCTGCGGCGGATTTGATTTTTTTCCGGTCTTTCAGTCGGAAAAAATTGTCGGTTTTGTCGGGCAGGGGAGGACCAGAGCCGGTTACGGAGGAGCCATCGAAGCTCTGGTCGGTTTTGACCGCAGCGGCAAAATTACCGGAGTGCAGATATTGCGGCATAAGGAAACGCCGGGGTTGGGGGCAAATGTGTGTGAAAGGAAATTTCAACGGACGATTTTCAATTTGGGAGAGCCCAGTCCGGCGGTTCCGGCAAATCGCTATTTGGATCAATTCAACGGCAAAGAGGTTTTTTCATCCGGCAACTGGCGGATTTCCAAAGATGGCGGAGAGTTTGAATATTTGACCGGTGCGACAGTTACCAGCCGGGCCATTACCGCACTGGTGAATGAGATCGCAACGGTATTTGCCGGGGCGCAATTGATTACCGCTGAAGAGGAGGGTGCAAAGTGAAAAACTCTTTTTTCAAAGATTTTGTAAAGGGCATCTGGAAAGAAAATCCGGTGTTGGTTCTTTTGCTCGGCACCTGTCCGACACTGGCTCTGACCGGCAGTGCCACCAATGGTTTCGGTATGGGAATTGCCACGACCTGTGTTTTGGCCGGCAGTAATCTGGTTATCAGTTTGATTGCATCGGTTACTCCGAAAAAGATCCGTATCCCGGTTTATATCGTAGTTATTGCCGCTTTTGTCACGGTGGTCGATCTGCTGCTGCAAGCTTATGCTCCGGCGGCACTGTATGAGTCATTGGGGATCTTTATTCCGTTGATTGTGGTAAATTGTATCGTTTTGGGACGGGCCGAGGCATTTGCATCCAAAAATTCACCGTTCCGTTCGATACTTGACGGCCTCGGCATGGGGTTGGGTTTTACGCTTACGCTGACCATGCTTGGGATGATCCGGGAGTTCCTGACCGGCGGGGCGATTTTTGAGGTGAAAATTATTCCGGCCTGGACGACTGATTTTCTGCTGCCGGGCGCAGCTCCCGGAGCATTTATCATTGTCGGGTGTATTCTGGCGGTGAAAAATTATTTCAACCGGCGGGCGGCAATCCGCAACCATACGCTCTACGTCCCGCCGCAGGGGTTGAATTGCCGGAATTGCGGGATTTGCCGCATCAGTGATGATAAATAACAAAAAAAAGACTTTTTTTACTGATTTTGCGGTAAAAGTACTTGTAAAAACGACATTTGAAGTATAATTTACATATATGTAAGTTTGTGCAGTCATACTTTGAGTTGTTTTCAGGGTGATTTTTTATGAATCGAAAAAGTGTCAGTCAGGCTCCGATTTACGTCCGGGATACGTTGAACCGGGCGGCAAGAATGGCGGCCGTGCAGGATTTTGAGTCGGCGGTTGAAACATTGTGTCCGGTAATTTGTAAGAATCCGGAAGTGCCATTGCTCTATGAAAGATTGCGTGAATACGAGCTGGGTAAATTGAAAAATCAAGGTGCCGGAGCTAAATTCTGGGGCAATTTCTGTGCGTTATTCAAAGCGATGCGTATTGCCATTGTAATGGGGAGTGATCCGGTCAAAGCAATGGAATTGTGCGAAGTCAGTCTGGCATTTTGTGTCGATAATCCGACGATACTCAACGCTCTGGCCAAGGCATGCAATGCCGCCGGTGCGCCGTGGGGAGAGGTGTCGGCACTTGATATTTTGTGTAAACTCCATCCCAATCCGATACGGATGAAAAAATTGGCTGAAGCCATGCAGCGCAACGGTCAGGGAATTGATGCGCTTAAAGTCCATCAGGATATCATTTCCCGCTCCGCAGATAAGAAAAATGTGGATAAGGCCGGTTTACAGGCCGCAATGGTGATGGCCAGTATCGAGCGCGGTAATTTCAACGATCAGAAATCCAAAAAAGCTGCCAATGCAGCGGATGCTGAAGATGCGATCATCCAGCAGCTGCTTGACGGTACGATCCACGATGCAGATCAGGCTCAATTGCTGATCGACCGTTTTTCAGCGGAATTACGCAAAAAAGATTCTGTGGATATGCGGCGCAAAATGGCCGATGCATATATGATTGCCGGCAAATATGAAGATGCTTTGCGGGAATACCGGGCCGTTTCAGATTCACTTGGTGTGCTGGACCCGGTGCTGGATAAGCATATTGAAAAAGCTTACATCGCTAATTTGCGTGCAACGGTGGAAACTTTGAAAAACAATCCGGAAAATTATGACAATCCGGAAGAGCAGATCGCCAAATTGGAAAAAGATATTTATGATTACCGCTGGGAACATACGCAGTTGCGGGCTGAACGTTTTCCGAATGATATGCAGCTGCAGTTTGATCTTGGGGAATTGCAGTTTGAGTGCGGCATGATAGATGAGGCATTGGCCAGGTTTACAGAAATTTCCGAAAACCTGCAAAAGCGTCGCGGCAGTCTGGTTTATATGGGCAGATGTTCTCTGCTCCGCAATGAGAATGAGAATGCGGTGACTTATTTGCGTGATGCGGTAAATGAAATGCCGCGGATGGATAAATACAAGCGTGAAGCGATGTATTATCTGGGCAATGCATTGGAGTTGACCGGAGATGTCGAAGGGGCAAAGGAAAATTACCGGCAGATACTGGTCAGCATGGCCAACTACCGGGATGTGCCGCAGAGATTGAGTGCGCTGGAAGCTTCAGCGGCACAGAGTTGATTGTAAAAGCGAAATTTATAGTATATATTCTTGACGGAAAGGAAATGAAAAATGGCAGATATGGAAGGTGCTTCCGTTGCTCCCGTTTCATTGGAAGATGATACCAGAACCCGTAAAACGGTGCGTTTGCGGACTTTGACTCCTCAGGCTACCGGGCCGAGTTTGGCTGATGTCCCGGTCGAAGGAAGTGCTGAAGGCATGGTCGACACCCGTACCCGCATGACAGTGAAACTTAAACCGGCAGCAGTTATTCCGCCGGTGCCGGTGAATAAACCGGCAGACGCTGAAACTGCTCCCGGCGATGATGACGATACCCGCACCCGCATGACGGTGAAACTTAAACCTTCTGCGGCCAAGCCGCCGATGTCATTGAGCAAGCCGGCGGTTGCGGAAACTGTGCCTGCTGAATCTGCTCCGGCAGACGATGACGATACCCGCACCCGCATGACGGTGAAACTTAAACCTTCTGCGGCCAAACCGCCGATGTCATTGAGCAAGCCGGCTGCGACCGGAGATGCCGCTGCAGAAGCAGATTCCAAAACCCAATTGACTGTTAAGTTGAAACCGTCCATCGCAGAAACGCCGGTGCAGACTGAAGAAAAATCGGATGCTGATGCCGGTGATGCCGGTGGTACCGGTGATGACCGTACTGTGCGTATGCCGCGTCCGGCATTGAAAAAGGCTGTTCCCGGTGTGCCGGGGCGTCCTGCTGCTCCCAATGCGGCCCGTCCCGGTGTACCGGGGCGTCCTGCTGCCCCCGGAGCGGTTCGTCCGGGAGCTCCTGCTGTTCCCGGTGCTCCCGGTATGCCGGAAGCAATACAGCCGGGAATGCCGCAACCATCCAGATTTTATATGGTGATGGCAATAATCTCGTTGTTGTTTTTACTTGGGGCCGCCACTTTGACAACAGTTCATTATCTGAATTTTGAACATCAGATCGAAGTTGAGATTCCGGGAATTCCTTTCGGAAAATAATTTTACAGAATTGGAGTAATGTGAGGAACGCCCTTGATGCCGTTCCTCATTTTTATATAATTCCGGAAATTCATTGGCAATTTTTGGAATCAGGTTATAAAAAAGGTGTTGTGCAATGAAAAGTTTGATTGTGATTCCGGCGCGATTCGGTTCCAAGCGTTTTCCCGGCAAGCCGTTGGCAGAATTGGCCGGCAGGGCTATTATTCAGCGTGTGTGGGATATCGCAGATGCAGTGTGCCGCAGCCGTAAAGATTGTGAAGCGGTAGTGGCTACTGAAGAGCCGGAAGTTCCCGGTGAAGGCAGTGCAAAGATCATCGATTATTGTGAAAAACACAATATCCCGGTTGAAGTTACGCCGTCCAGCTGCCGTTCCGGTTCAGACCGGGTGTGGGCCGTGGCGGTGAACCGGAAGGAGCGTCCGGATGTTTTATTGAATTTACAGGGAGATAATCCGCTTTGTCCTCCGCAGTTTATCAGTGCCTTGCTCGATGCATTTGAAGCGCATCCGGAAACTCAGGTGGCGACACCTTATACCAGATTGGATTGGGCAGCATTGGCTGCATTGCGGGAATCTAAAAAAGATTCGCCATTTTCCGGTACTACGGCTATCGTCGGTGCAGACGGCAATGCCAAATGGTTTTCCAAAAATATTATTCCGGCGATCCGAGGAGAGGAAAAGCTGGCTGCCGCCGGTGGATTTTCACCGGTTTGCCGTCATGTCGGACTTTACGCATACAAATTTGCGGCATTGGCATATTTTTCTCAAGCTCCGCTTGGAGAGTATGAGAAATTTGAACAGCTTGAACAGTTGCGTTTTATTGAAAACGGCATTCCGGTTCGTATGGTTGAAGTGAGCTATCCGGCGGGATACGATGCGGCTACCAGCGGTGTGGATTCTCCGGAAGATTTATTGCGGGCTGAAAAGTTGATCGCTCAGGCGGGGGAGTTGTTGAAATGAGTGATGTTACCAGATTGATCGTGGTCAGACACGGAAATACTTTTAATTCAGGTGATACGATTTTGCGGGTGGGCAGTGCGACTGATATACCGTTGACCGAAACCGGTATGAAGCAGGCTTATGCGGCAGGCGCGATGCTTGCCGAATCCGGATTCCAACCGGAAGTGATTTTTCATGCCCCATTGCAGCGCACTTGTCAGAGTGCGGTTGGGATCGCCGCGGCTTTCCCGGCGGCGGCTCTGGCTGAAGCTGAATTTCTTACTGAATTGAATTACGGAAATGATGACGGCAAACCGGAAGATGAGGTGGTGCTCCGTCTTGGCATTGTGGAAAGTGCCGGAGCGATCACCCCGGAAACCTCTCTTGATGATTTGCGTGCCGCCGGTAAAGCGGCTTTGAAACGGTGGGATTCAGAAGCAATTCTGCCGAAAGCCTGGTACTTTCTTGCCGAAAAGGCCGGAGAATTGGAAAAACAGTGGCAGGCATTTGCCGGTAAAGTGCTGGCGGAGTACGCCGGAAAAACGGTTGTCGCAGTTACCAGTAACGGTATTGCCCGTTTTTCCAAGGCGATCTTACCGGAAGGCCATCTTCCGGAAGGGTCATTAAAACTGGCGACCGGCGCATTCGGAGTTTATGAATATTGTAACGGTCAGTGGCAAAGTACTCTGTGGAATATCCGTCCGCAGTTGGATAAATAAAAGTCAATTTAATATAAGGAAATCGACAGATCATGACAACAGAAGAATTGAAACAGCTTGCCTTGGATTATCATGCTGGAAAATGTGCCGGAAAAATAGCCATCGAAACAACGAAACCCTGTTCAACCGGTGATGATTTGAGTTTGGCTTACACTCCTGGGGTGGCTCAACCCTGTTTGGCGATAAATGAGAATATCGACGATGTTTGGAAATATACTGCCCGTGGCAACATGGTGGCCGTGGTCAGCAATGGAACTGCGGTGTTGGGGCTGGGCAATATAGGTCCGGAAGCCGGTTTGCCGGTGATGGAAGGAAAAGCGGTTCTTTTTAAACATTTTGCAGATATCGATGCTGTGCCGCTTTGTCTTGGTAAAGTTTTTGATGAAAAAAAACGTACTGATGCGGCTAAAATGATCGATGCAGTTGAACATCTGGAACCTACTTTCGGCGGAATCAATCTGGAAGATATCGCAGCTCCTGCGTGTTTTGAAATTGAGCGGGTATTAAAAGAGCGGATGAATATTCCGGTTTTTCATGATGATCAGCACGGTACAGCGATCATTTCCATGGCGGCGATCATCAATGCTTTGAAGTTGCTCGGCAAAGATATTGCCAAATGCCGTTTTGTAGTTAATGGTGCAGGAGCGGCGGGGATTGCCTGCAGTCGTTTCTATTTGACTGCCGGTGCGAAAAAAGAGAATTTCATTATGTGTGACTCCAAAGGAGTCATTCATACCGGGCGGAGTGATTTGAATGCGGAAAAATCCTTTTTTGCCGTTGATACTGAATGCCGTACTCTGGCCGATGCCCTTAAAGGAGCTGATATTTTTCTCGGATTTTCCGCTCCGAATTGTGTTACCGGAGAGATGGTCAAGACGATGGCACCCAATCCGGTGATTTTTGCAATGGCAAATCCTACTCCGGAAATTTTTCCGGATGTGGCGATTGCCGCCGGAGCGGCAGTGGTCGGTACCGGCCGCAGTGACTTCCCCAACCAGATCAACAACGTACTCGGCTTTCCCGGTATTTTCCGCGGTGCATTGGATGTGCGGGCCAAAGATATCAATGAGGAAATGAAACTTGCCGCCAGTGAAGCATTGGCCGAATTGGCCGCTATGGAAATTCCGGAAGATGTGAAAGAGATTTTGAAAAAAGCTTATCCGGCAGATGCTGCACGTGGTACTTTTGATGCTCCGGCCGGAATCCGGTTGGATATGGTTATTCCCAAACCCTTTGATCCCCGGGTGGTTCCGCATGTCGCCCGCAAGGTGGCTGAAGCGGCGGTCAAAACCGGTGTGGCACAGTTGAAAATCGATGATTTTGATGCTTATGAAGCAGAAGTCGCACGTCGCCTTAAACAGCGTTGACGGGGAGAAGTTTTCTTGATAGAATTGGCTGGAGAGATTGCTGCCATAAAAGAACAGCGGGCGTTTCTGATCGGTTTCCTGGAAGCTGATCAGGAGCGTGCCGTTGTGGAATCCCAGCTGAACGAATTGGCAGATCTCGTCCGTAATTTGGAAATTGTGCCGCTTGAGCCGGAAATCATCAAGCTTCGTACTCCTCAGGTACGTTACCGGGTAGGAAGCGGCAAAGCCGGTGAAATCGCTCAACTGGTTCAGGAGTGCGAAGCCGATCTGTTGGTATTTGACAGTGATTTGACTCCATCCCAGCAACGCAACTGGGAGAAATTGACCGGTTGTCCGGTTGTGGGGCGCGAGGAGATCATTCTGGAAATATTCGCATCCAGGGCGATGACCAAAGAAGCGGTATTGCAAGTCGAATTGGCAAAATTGGAATATTCTTTGCCGCGTCTGCATAAAGCCTGGACACACCTTTCCCGGCAGCGCGGAGGCGGAGCTACCAACCGGGGGCAGGGCGAGGCTCAGTTGGAAACTGACCGCCGTTTGATAAAAAGGCGTATTCAGCAGCTTAAAGAAGAACTTGCCATTGTCCGTAAACAACGTGCTTCGCAACGTAAATCCCGAATCCGCCGTCCGGTGGCGCAGGGGGCATTTGTCGGTTATACCAATGTCGGCAAGTCTTCCTTGCTCAATGCGTTGTGCGATTCCAACGTATTGGTTAAAGATCAGCTTTTTGCGACATTGGATCCGACCGCCAGAAAGATCCGGTTGCCCGGTAATGTGGAAATGGTGCTTAACGATACGGTGGGATTTGTCCGTAAACTGCCGCATCAGCTTGTCGAGGCATTCAAGTCTACTTTGGAAGAAGCTGTGCTGGCGGATATTTTGCTGCTGGTGCTGGATATTTCGTCAGATGATATTGATAATGAATGGGAAACTACGATCGGTGTTTTGAAAGAGCTTGGTGCTGATGAGAAGCGCATGGTAGTGGTTTTCAATAAAATGGATCGTTTCGATCCGCAAAACGGAGCTGTGAAACTTGCCCGGTTGAGAGGGTTGTTTCCACAGGCTCTTTATGTGTCGGCTCAATCCGGAGCCGGTTTAGATGATTTGCGTCAGGTATTAGCTGATTTTGCTGCCCGTTCCCGATCTCTTTTGAGGGCGGCGATCCCCCCGTCACGTTATGATTTGATCACTCTGGCACACAATTCGGGAAGTATTTACGAAGAAAATTATGCTCCGGATGGAACGGCGGAGCTTGTATTTGCCATTGAAGAAAAATATCAACACCGATTCAAGGAGTTTTTACGATGAAACCGGTAAAGATCTTTGCGGTAACCGTCATCGGAATATTGATTTCGATGACCGTTGCGGCCGCACCTTCTCCATGGGATTCGTGGCGATCGGGATACACCAATTTTGAACAGGGGGTATCCTTGCGCGAAAGGGGAAATTATACTGAAGCATTGAATTATTTTACTAAAGCACGACAGAATTATCTGGCGGTACGTTCTGCCCGTCCGGATTGGAACCAGCGGGTCATTGCCGACCGGTTGCGTGATTGTGACCGGCAAATCTCGGAATTACGCCGTTTGCTTGATGAAAGCGACACAGCATCTTCATCGCAGCCGCAAGCAGTTCAACGTCCGGCAACACAACCGCCGCGGCAACCGGCTCAACGTCCTGCGGCACAAGCATCGCAACGTCCGGCTCAACGTCCGGTATCGCAACCAACGGCGCGGCCGGCTGTAGCTGATACCGGATATGTAACGGTCAGTCGTGCTGAACGAGAAGAGCTGGCACGTTTACGCAGCGAGGTCGGCCGTTTGCGTACTGCTGCTCAACAGTTGGAAAGCGCATTACAAAAACAGCGCAATTTTGAAACCGAAATAGCAGCTCTTTTGCGTGACCGCAAGGCGGCAGAAGACCGTTATGCTCTTTTGGAACAGCGTTACAAGGCATTGGAAGCCGAGCTGCAGCGGCCTCAGGATCGTATCGCCGCTTTGGAACAGCGTTTGGTCGATGAGCGCATGAGTGTGGAAAGACTTTCCAATCAATCCGCCGCTTTGGAACAGCAATTGCGTATTGAAAGAGAAAATGCCCGCTTGAGCCGGATCGCAAAAAATTCTCTTGAGGAAATGTTACGCAAGCGCGAGGAGGATTTGCGTCGCAGCAATCAGGAGTTATCCGGAGCTAACGAGAAACTTCAAGCCATTGCCGCATTGAATGAAGCCAATGCCGCTTTACAGCAGCAAATATCCGGCAGAGACCGGGAGATTTCTGCATTCCGTCAGCAGCTTTCCGGGAAGGATGAACAAATGGCCGCTCTCCGGCAGCAGGTGGCTGAAAAGGATGGAGAAATTACAGTTTTACGTCAACAGCTTACCGGAAACACCGGTGAAATATCTGCTCTGCGACAACAACTTGCCGGTCGCGGTGATGAGATCACGACTTTGCAGCGGCAATTGACCGCTTTGCGCAGGCAAAAAGGCCAACTGGATACGAATGTTGCTGATTTACAGCAACAAATAACCTCTTTGCGTCAGCAAATCGCAGTGCGTGATGAGCAGATCGCTGATTTGAATCGCAGAAATAATGAGAATGCGGCCGCCAGGGTCGATGTTTCAGCTAAAGTTTCTGACGGTGAAAAAATTGCAGCTGAATTGCGCAGTAAAGTTGTTGATTTGGAACGGCGGGTCGCTGAATCCAATCAGCAGGCCGCTGAGGCTGATCGTCGTGCGGCGGCGGCGGTTGAGAGAGCAAGTGCCTTGGAACGCCGTTCCGGAGAGTTGGAAGAAAAAAATGATATATTGGAGCGTCGTGCGGCGGCAGCTGTTGAGAGAGCAAGCGCATTGGAACGTCGCGTATCGGAATCTGCTGAACAGGCCGCCAGTGCCGGAGCCCGGGTCATAGCTTCTGCCAGTCAGGTAAGTGCTTTGGAGCGACAGCTTGCAGAGTTGCAGGAGCAATTCAATTCTGCCAAAACCCAAAAGACCGCGTTGGAAATGCGTGTGTCGGAATTGATGCGGGAAAAAGAAAATATCGGTCTTACATTGCGTGAAACACAGAGTCAGAATACCGATTTGCAATCCCGGAATCGTACCTTGCAGCAAAACGTTGAGCAGTCGGTCAATTCTGCCAGACTCAGTGCGGCAGAAGCTGCCGGTTTGCGTGAACGCAACCGGAGTTTGGAAGAGGATGTCCGGCGTTTGCATGAACGTACCGAAGATTTGGAGCGGCGTTTGGCACTCCGCAACAGTGAAGATTTCCGGGCCGCCGCCGAAGCACGGAATTCCGTCCGGCGTTTGGAAGCTGATTTGCAGTCTGCCCAGAGTGAGTTGGTGCGTCTGCGCAGTGAATTGGATGCCGGTAAAGCCGCATTGGCTGATTGTGAACGGCGGTTGAAAGCGGCTAATGATGAAAATCTCCGGGCGAGAGCTGAGGTCGTAGCCGCTTCTGAAAGGGAGAAAAATTTGCAGGAACAATTGAGAGGAATGCAGCAGTTACGTTCTCAATATGACGAGTTGAATCGTAATTTTCAGGCACTGTCTGCGGAAAACCGTCAAAACCGTTCTCTGTTGGAGGCCGCCAAACCGCAACAGGCGGAATTGGAAAGGGCCAAACTCCGGCTTCTGGAAGTCGATCAGTTGCGCAACGCTTTGGCACGTGAGCAGCAGCTGAATAGTGAAATGCAGATCGCTTACAACCGCGATCAATCGGAGCTGCAGAGTTTGCGTCAGCGGGCGCAGGAGTTTGAAAATGCCCGCCGCCGTCTGGTGGAATTGGAAGCCCGGGCCAAAGAAGCTGACCGGTTGCAGGAGCTTGAAAGAGAGTTGACAGCTTTGCGGGCCAGAGAAGTGGAGTTGGCTTCGCTGAAAGTGCAATACAGCGAACTTCAAAACTCTTTCCGGGCAATGCAATCTGCCAATGCTGCTTTGACTGCCGGCCGTCAGCAACTGCTGGATGAGATTGCCAGATTGCGGCGGGATAGTGAAGATTTGGCACGTTTGCGCAAAGTCAACCGGGAATTGGAAGCGATGATTGCCACAAATACCGCTGAACTTAACCGCTTGAACCGTCAGGTGGCCGCCGCCGAGATGAAAGCTCAGGAGGATGTACACGCTTCATGCCGGATCGAGGCCAACCGTTTGCGGATCGCCGCCGAAGCAGTCGGCCCGTTGAATGATCAGATACAGCAACTTCAATCAGATTTGCAGCAAATGCGAATTTCATTGCAGGAAGAGCGCAACCGGACAAGGGAGCTGGATAGACAGATCGAGTTGAAGCATTCTGAAATCGAGCAGTTGCGCAAACTCAGTGCTGAACTGGCTGATTTGCAGCAGAAATCTGCCGCAGAATTGCTGGGAAGGGTCGATGCTTCCAGAGTGACCCGTTTGGAAGATGAAATTACCGAATTGAATAAACTCAATGCTGAACTTGCTGCTGAAAGAGACCGTTTGTCAGCTATTCTCAACAATCGTGAAAAAAGTGAGAAAGATGAATCTGTAAATGCTCCGAGAGTCAGTAACCGTTCTCCGGAAGAATTGGTCGGTTCCGGTGTGGTCGCTGAGCAGAATGGCAAGACTGAATTGGCAATTTGGCACTATCGTCAGGCACTGGCTGTCAAGCCGGATTTTGCATTGGCTCATTACCGTTTGGGTATGATCCATTTTCGTCGCGGCAGTTATCAGGAGGCCGCTGCTCATTTGGATTCCGCAAGAAATTCAGCTCCTGATAATTTGCAGTTGGCGTTGGATACCGCCAGGTGTTTTATTAAAATATCCCGCTTCGGCAATGCCAAGTCGATTATTGATCCGTTGTTGAGCGGAAATGCGGAAAATGCTTATGTGCAAATGTGTGCCGGTTTGGTGGAAGCCGGTTGCGGGGCTCCGGCCAGAGCTGAAGAAAGATTGCTGCTGGCTGCCAGACTGGCTCCGGAATCTGCGGAAATTCAAATCGAATTGGCACGTCTGCTGGCAAATTCCGTTTCGGATCGTCTCGGTGAAGCAGTGATTGCCTATGAAAGAGCCCGGGAATTGGGAGCGGCTCCTCAACCGGATTTGGAGAGGCTGCTCGGCAGTATGCTGGATCACCGCCGGGAGTTGGTACGCTTTATGAGCGGAGCGGCCCGTGAGGCGGAAATGAATAATGATTGGCAGTCCGCAGTGTGGTATTACCGTAAAATAATGGAAGAGAATAATCCGGCATTTGCTCCCCTGCTGGCATTTGCCCAGTGGAAATCCGGAAATGCTTCTGCGGCCAAAGAGGCACTGGAATTCAATGTCCCCAGCCGCAATGCGATGGTGGTCAGAGCTCTGATTGCTCTGGCGGAAAATGATAATGAATCGGCGATGCGGGCGGCTCAGCAAAGTGCCGGGGCATTGATCCCGGTTGAGTGGATCGGTGTCAACTTGGAATTGGAAAGATTGAGGAAAGAAGCAAATCCTCCGGCGGCAGTAAAAATTTTGCTGCAAAGTATCCGTCCGCCGGAAGCATCGAACCGGCCCTCTGCCGGAGTTCAGTAAAATTGAATTTGACCATTCAGCATGGTCAGTTTTATACCGTCAGCAAAGCGGTCCGGGGCAGTGAAATCAGCTTTTGAGTCGATGTCATCAGGTGAAAAAACCGTGATATCGGCTTTTTTATTTTTTTCAACAGTACCGATTTCCGGTAAATTGAAAAATTTGGCCGGTTTGCCGGTGGCGGCGGCAACGGCTTGCCCGATGGATAGGCCGGAATCCAGTTTTAAACGGATAAATTTGGCGATAGCTCCGAAAGTTCTGGGGTGTGCCGGATTGATTTTTGCAAATTCAGGATTGACGGCATTGCCGTCACTGCCGGGCATACACAGATCGCTGGTAATTATTTTCAGCATATTTTCTGAAGACATGCCGGCGGCTCCGATAGTGGCGGTCGCAGCATCAAAGGTGAGCTGTTCAATAACTGCATCGATCATGCTGCCGGGTAATTCAGTATATTTTTTACCGGCGAATTTTTTCCATTCCGGGTGAGTTGTACCGGTCAGGCGCCAGCGTTTCCAATCTTCAGCATCTATTTTTGACAAATATTGCCGGAGTTTTTTACGGATAGCCTCATCTTGCATAGCTATTGTTATATCCCGGTCCGGCATGGTGTCAAACGGCGGTGGTAAAATCACGCTGAGCATGGTTTGACTTTCCGTATACGGATAACGGTCAAAACGGACATCTACACCGGCATTGCGGTAGTGAGCGATCATATCCAGTGCCGCTTCAAGCTTATGCCAGTTGGCTTTCCCGGCAGTTTTCAGATGGCTGATTACAACCTTTTTCAAGCCGGCCTGCAAGGCAGCATCAAGAGTGCTTTGCAAGCTTTCCAACAGATCATTGCCTTCGCTTTTTAAATGTGTGGTGTAGACTTTGCCGTATTTTGCGGTGATTTGCATTAACTTGATGATTTCATGCTGATCGGCAAAACACCCCGGGGAATAAAGCAAGCCGGAGGATATCCCGACCGCGCCTTGTTCAAAAGTTTCACTTAAAAGGCGGCATAATGTATCCGATTCGGCATCGGACAACTCTTTTTTTTCATAGCCGGCAACTGCTGAACGCAAAGTATTGTGACCGCAAAGTTGAAATGTGCGCAACTCCGGATTTTTTGCACTGATGCATTGTTGATATCCCCGCAGGTCATCCCATGAAACTTCTATTCCGTAATTGGCATATAAAGAATTAAGGTGGGCACGATTATTTTCATTGACAGGAAATGGGGATAATCCGCAATTCCCGGTAATTTCACAAGTGACCCCCTGACGGCGTTTACTTTCTGCGCCGGGGCAGGCGGCTAAAGAAAGATCGCTATGTCCGTGAACATCGATAAATCCAGGAGATATGATTTCACTTTTGAAAGAATATTCCCGGTCGGCGGCACAACTGCCGTAAATATCCTTTTCAACCGCGATAATCCGGTCATTTTCAATAAGGATACTTCGCCTTACCGGTTCATTGATGCCATCAGCTACGAAGCCTTTGAGTAAAATTTTCATTCTCAATCAGCCTTTTTGAGAATTTTAAATACCCGGAAAAATTCTGAAACGCTCCATGCCTGTGCCAGACAACCGCCGTGGCGGTGCGGCGCATGACCGTCGAGAACTTCGGGCATTTCTCCGATGACCCCGGTTTCCATCCATTGTATTGCCGACATCAACAAAGCCAGAGCCCGTTTACGGTTTTGAGTATCTCCGGCAACCGCCAGAGCTTCGCAATAAGCCGGGAATGGCCAACACCAAGCTGTGCCATTGTGATAGGCGACTTTTCTGGAAGTATCTTCCGGTCCCCGGTAGCAGCCTTGATAGGGGTAATTCGGATTATTCAGCAGTTGTCCATCCCGGATTATCGGCAATTGATAAGTCACCGGTGAATCATCCAGTGTCCGGATCGCACCGGGGATCAGTAATTTTGAAGCTGCATTGAGGATTTTCTGCTGCTTTACTTTGTCGGCGATCGCTCCGAGGGTGATCGCCGTTAAAATATTGTATCGCAAGTGATCATCCGGAATTGCCTGTGAAGCCGGGGTTCCGGCGGTGCAGTGCAGACAGTCTGACACTACCGGACCGGTAAAGTAGTACTTTTCAATACTTTTCTGCACTTTGGCAGCCAGCGATTTTTCTCCGAGGAACTCAAGAGCAGCATACCAGAGGGCTTGGATTTCAATAGGATATCCCTCCCGTGGAGTTCCGGCCGGATAATTGGTATCCAT
>JAFVZS010000117.1 GCA_017508015.1 Lentisphaeria bacterium | reverse complement strand
GCCGGTGGCGGCGAAATAGACACAGCCGAATTTTTGCATGGCATCTTTGACCGCCTGGATGCGGTCACCTGTGCCGATCATTGCGCGCAGACCGCAAAGTTCAATAATTTTGGGGCTGTAAGCATCCATTCTTCCGCTGGTGGTTGGTCCAGCAGAGCCGATTGGACGTCCCGGAGGAGCGGGGCAGGGACCGACAAAGTAGATCGCCTGACCATTCAGATCGACCGGCAGAGCTTCACCTTTATCCAGCATGGCGCAAAGGCGTTTGTGAGCGGCATCCCGGCCGGTGTAGACCGTTCCGGAAAGAACCACGGTATCTCCGGCGTGAAGATCCCGGATATCTGTTTCGGAAAATGGGGTGTGAAGTACTTTTTTCATAAGGTCACCTCCGCATGACGGGCTGCGTGACAATTGAGATTGACCGCCACCGGCATACTGGCGAGATGGCAGGGGTGAAATTCGATATGCACTGCCAGAGCAGTGGTTTTGCCGCCCAAACCTTGCGGGCCGACGCCGGAAGCATTGATTTTTTCCAGAATTTCCGCTTCCAATTCTGCATACCGGGGATCGCAAGAGGCTTCTCCGGTCTTGCGGAGCAGGGCTTTTTTGGCCATATAAGCGGCATACTCCATTGTTCCGCCGATACCGACACCGACAATGGTCGGCGGACAGGGGTTTCCTCCGGCGGAAATGACGGAATTGACTACGAAATCCACGACCCCCTGACGACCCTCGGATGGCTTGAGCATTTTGAGCGCACTCATATTTTCCGAACCGCCGCCTTTGGGAGCAAGGACGATGTGCAGTTTGTCACCCGGCACTTGAGTCAGGTGAATGATCGCCGGGGTATTGTCAAAGGTGTTTTTGCGGTCAAAAAGCGGATCGGCAACGATGGATTTGCGGAGAAAGAATTTTTTGTATCCTTCGCGCACTCCGGCATTGACCGCTTCAGAGATCGTTCCATGGTCAAGGATGATTTCGGAACCGCATTCGATGAAAAAGACGGCAAATCCGGTATCCTGACAAAGCGGCAGACGTTCGGCGGCGGCAATTTCTGAGTTCCGCAGATATTGGTCAAAAAAATCCTGTGCCTGTGGAGTTGTTTCATTTTTTGCCGCCGATTTAAGCGCATTAAGGACATCTGCGGGCAAATCACAGGCGGCTTTACCGCACATTTCGCAAACGGCGGCTTTTACAGAATCAAAAGAGATGGTTTTCATTTGAATAATCCTAATGAAAATGGTAGAGACAGTAAGGCAATGGTGATCAGCGCGATCAACAATGCCGGTAACAGCCAGGGGTATTTTTCCCAGAGTTTCTTGCTTTTATCTTCTGCGCTCCACGAAGAGTTGCGGAAAGATTTGCCGCTGGCGGCATTTTGAAATTCCGGGAGCTTGGATATTTCAGCGGGGTTTTGAATAGCTTGGGCGGCGGCAGAGAGCCGGTCGTAAATTTTTTGCAGTTCCGCACGGACTTTTTTCCAGTTTGCCGGACGTTCATCGGGATCTTTGGCGAGCATGGTGTCGATAAAAGAAGCAAGTTCCCGATCCATATCCGGATTCATGGTGATCAATGGTGTGGGGATAACATAAAGGTGGCTTTGCAGCAGTTCTTCGACGGTTCCGGTGAATGGAGCTCTGCCGCAGGCAAGTTCGTAGAACATCACTCCGAAACTGTAAATGTCGCTGCGTAAATCCGGTTCGGCGGCCTGTTGAGCGATGATTTCCGGAGCCGCATAGAGCGGGGTGATCATCACATCTTCCGGAGCGGAAGTCATACCGTTGCTGGAACGGGCCAGACCAAGATCGCCGACTTTCAACTGATGATCTTTGTCGGAGATCATCAGATTGCCCGGTTTGATATCACCGTGGACCATCTGGTGTTCGCTCCAGGCGTAATCCATGGCATTGGCCAGCTGCAGTGAGATTTTGAGCAAAAAGTCAGTGGAGATGATTTCCGGAGAGTTGACCCGGATGGATTCCAGAGACCGGCCGTCGACAAATTCCATCATGAAATATTGCAGGTCATTCTCGATACCGGCATCCAGAGCCTGAATAATATTCGGATGAGTGAGTTTTGCCGCGTTGGATGCTTCGGCAAAGAGGGTGTCCGTATAGGCCGAATCTCTCTGCAGTTCAGGAGTCATGATTTTACAGGCGATATTGCGGTTGAGGTTTTTCTGGTGAGCCAGATAGACGACACCGTTGTTGCCGCTGCCGAGGACTTTGAGAAGTTCGCATCCGGCGAGCGTGGAACCGGCAAGTTCGTAGACATTCTTGTTCACAGGGAAATTCCTTTCAGTTTCTGATATAACGATACTGCGTTGCGGTCGGACATGCCGGAAATATAATCCAGCACGCCGAGCAGACGGCAGTAGGCACTTTCGGAGCGGTGGTGAAGCATTTCCGGAAGCATGGCGGAGATCCTGCGGCTGCGTGATGAAGCTTTTTTGCCGCCGCATTTTTCCCGGTCGATTTCGGAAATACAGGGTACGAAAATATCCAGCATACCCATGACCAGCTCAAAACCGGCTCCGACCACTTCGGCGACCGACGGATGGTTGTAGATGCCGGAAGTGCTGCGGGAACGGATCCGGTTGAGAATATCTTTCTGAGGGATCGTTTCCGTAAGCGGAGTATTCCATGAACCGTTGAGCAATTCATCGTGATGGCGGATGAATTCATCGGCGGCGGAGCGGACCAGTACGCCGATAACATGGGCGCGGAGAAACTCCGCTTTGCGGGCGGATGAGCGCAATGAACGGATGTAAGAAGCGCAACTTTCATTGTCGATTATGGCAAGAAAATGGGATTCCAGTTCCGGATAATCGATCAAGCCCTGGCGCAAAGCATCTTCAAAATCCACGGTCAGATAGGCGATATCATCGGCAGCTTCAAGCAGAAAACTCAACGGGTGGCGTTGGAAACAGTTTTTTCCGGCGGGGAGCATTCCGCAGGAGTTTGCCACTTCGGTGAAATACTTTTTTTCGCTTAAAAAGAAGCCGCATTTTTTCAACCCGCTTTCTGCAGAGCCCGGATATTTGGCAAAAGTTCCCAAAGTGGCGCAAGTCAACTGCATTCCGCCGGTGCGGTCGGGCATTTCCAGACGGGTGAGGACGCGGAAACCCTGGGCGTTACCGTCATAACTGTAAAAATCCGCGCGTTCGGCATCATCCATTTCATCGCAGATCAGCCTGCCGGCGGGGGAGTTCTCAAACCAGTGGCGGATCGCCTCTTCTCCGGCGTGTCCCAATGGCGGATTGCCGATATCATGAGCCAGAGCCGCTGCGGCGACAGCGGCACCGATATCACTGGGATGGGCTCCGCCGGTATCGGCTTGCTGACAGATGAATACACCGGCGGCGGTTCCCAGACTGCGGGCGATACTGCTGGTTTCCATGCTGTGAGTGAGCCGGGTGTGGACATCGGTACTGCCGGAAAGTGGAAATACCTGGGTCTTGTCCTGAAGCCTCCGAAAACTGCCGCTGAATACGATGCGGTCGAAATCCCGCTGAAACGGGGAACGTTCCGGGGTGATTTTTCCCGGAGAGTCGGTTCCCAGCCGGTGCGGGGAAAGAAGTTGTTTCCAATTCATTTGAGCCATTAAAATATCCTCCGCTGTTAATATAACATATATCATACAATTTACAAGCGGAAGTTTGCAAAATTTTACTTTCAATGGTATATTATTTAACGGTCGGATAGAGTAGAGGAATGTAAGGAGTGTTTTCATGCCGGGCAGCGGTAATACCGTGAATTGGAAAAGGAATCTTTTTGTTATCTGGCTCTCGCAGTTTCTTGCACTTGCCGGTTTCAGCAGTTGTATGCCGTTTATTCCCAAAGTTATGGAAGTGTATCTGGGGATCACCGATCAGGCACTGCGTTTGCAGTATATTTCCGCATACAGTTTTGCCAGTATGTTGAGCATGTGTTTTGCGATGGTTTTCTGGGGGATGCTGGCTGACCGTTTCGGGCGCAAGATCATGCTGATGCGGGCGACATTTGCGGCGGCGGTCTTTTATCCGCTG
>JAFVZS010000116.1 GCA_017508015.1 Lentisphaeria bacterium | reverse complement strand
CTGTGGGATGATGAACACAAAGGCGGTTTGCCGGTGATCTTCCACTGCATCAACAACGGTTACGGCATGGGTGGTCAGACCTGCGGCGAAACGATGGCTTATGAGATTGCCGCCCGTATCGGTTCCGGTGTCCGTCCGGATCGTCTGCATGCCGAACGTATCGACGGTTATGATCCGCTGGCCGTGATCGATGCATTCAAACGCAAACGTGAAATCATCGAAAACCGTCAGGGCCCGGTGCTGTTGGAAACTGTCACCTACCGTTATGTCGGTCACAGTGCCACCGATGCTTCCACCTACCGCACTCCGGAAGAGATCGAAGCGTGGCGTGAACAGGATTCCATCGCAGCTTTCCGTGCCAAACTGGTCAAAGGCAAAATTGAGAGCGACGGCGCGTTTGACGGATTCAATGAGGATATCAAAGAGCGCATCACCCGCATTATGAAACTGGCGATCGACGAACAGGTTTCTCCGCGTATCGATCCTGCCAACGAGCCGGATGCCATGCGTAAATATATGCTTTCCAACGAGCATGTTGAGAAATTTGATGATCGTGAACCGGAAGTTTCCATGCCGCTGGCTGAAAACGCCAACCTCAAAAAGATCCAGGGCAAGAAACGTTTCGGCTATGATGAGAATGGCAAAGAAGTTTCCAAATTGATGGCGTACAACATGCGCGATGCTCTCTTTGAAGCTATCATCAACAAGTTCTACACCGACCCGACTCTGATCGCTTTCGGTGAAGACAACCGTGACTGGGGCGGCGCGTACGGTGTCTACCGCGGCCTGACTGAAGCGATCCCGTATCATCGTTTCTTCAATGCTCCGATCTCCGAAAGTGCGATCGTGGCTGCGGCTTGCGGTTACGCTCTGTGCGGCGGCCGTGCCATTCCGGAATTGATGTATTGCGACTTCCTCGGCTGTGCCGGTGACGAAGTTTTCAACCAGTTGGCCAAATGGCAGGCAATGTCGGCCGGTGTGTTGAAAATGCCGGTGGTGCTGCGCGTTTCCGTCGGCGCCAAATACGGTGCCCAGCACGCTCAGGATTGGACGAGTCTGTGCGCCCACATCCCCGGTCTGAAAGTTTGCTTCCCGGCCACTCCGTACGATGCCAAAGGTTTGATGAATGCCGCTCTGAGCGGTACTGACCCGGTGGTCTTCTTTGAGAGCCAGAAGCTCTACGACACCGCTGAATTGTTCCATGAAGGCGGCGTGCCGGAAGAATACTATGAAATCGCCATCGGTGAACCGGATATCAAACGTGCCGGCAGTGATCTGACGATCCTTTCCATCGGTGCCACGCTCTATCCGGCGATGAAAGCCGCCAAAGAGATGAGCGAGAAATACGGTATTGAAACCGAAGTGATCGATGCCCGCAGTCTGGTGCCTTTCAACTATGATATGCTGATCGAATCGGTGAAAAAGACCGGCCGTCTGCTGTTGATTTCCGATGCCTGCGAGCGCGGCAGCTTCCTCAATGATGTCGCCGCCAACGTGACCCGTCTGGCTTTCGATTATCTGGATGCTCCCCCGGTCGTGGTCGGTGCGCCCAACAGCATTTCACCGTGTCCGGAACTGGAACAGTTCTACTACCCGCAGGCTTCCTGGATCCTCGACGCAGTCAACGAAGCGATCCTGCCGTTGCCGGGTTACTCCGCCCAGATGAATTTCACCCGCGTGGAAAAACTGCGCCGCGCCAAATTGGGAATCTAATTTATGAAAACTACTGCTGTAAGACTTTATGGCAAGGAAGATCTCCGGCTCGAAACTTTCGATCTGCCGGAGATCACCGAAAACGAAATTCTTGCGAAAATCACCAGCGACAGTATCTGTATGTCCAGTTTCAAAGCCGCCGAACAGGGTGCGGCTCACAAACGCGTGCCGGATGATGTGGCGGAAAAACCGATCATTATCGGTCATGAATTTTGCGGTGAGATCGTTCAGGTCGGTGCCAAATGGCAGGATCAATTCAAAGCCGGTCAGCGTTTTGCCATTCAACCGGCGATGAATTACAAAGGTTCGCTGGTGGCTCCCGGTTACAGCTATCAGTACATCGGCGGTGATGCAACTTATATCATCATCCCGGAAGAAGTGATGCTGACCGGTTGTCTGCTGCCCTATAACGGCGATGCTTTCTTCTACGGTTCAGTTGCCGAACCGGTTTCCTGTGTTATCGGTGCATTCCATGCGCAGTATCACACGACCAACGGCTGCTATGAACACAAAATGGGTATTGTCGAAGGCGGCAAAATGGCGATCCTCGCCGGTGTCGGCCCGATGGGGCTGGGTGCGGTGGATTATGCCATTCACGGTCCGCGCCGTCCGAAATTGCTGGTGGTGACGGATATTGACGATGACCGTCTGGCCCGTGCGGCGAGTCTGTATACTGTCGAAGATGCCAAAGCCAACGGCGTTGAATTGGTCTATCTGAATACCGGCAGCGGTGATCCGGTGGCCAAAATGATGGAAATTTCCGGCGGCACCGGTTACGATGATGTCATGTGCTTTGCTCCGGTGCGTCCGGTCGTTGAGCAAGGTGACAGGATTCTGGGCAAAGATGGCTGTCTGAACTTCTTTGCCGGTCCCTTGGATCCCCAGTTCAAAGCGGAATTCAACTTCTACAATGTCCACTATGCCTCCACCCACATCGTTGGTACTTCCGGCGGCAACACCGATGACATGAAAGAAGCCTTGAGTCTGATGGAGCAGGGCAAGATCAATCCGGCTTGCATGATCACTCACATCGGCGGCATGGATTCAGTTATTGAAACCACGCTGAATCTGCCCAAGATCAAAGGCGGCAAAAAGCTGATCTATACCGGCATCAATATGCCGTTGACGGCGATCGCCGATTTTGCGGAAAAGGGTAAAACAGACCCGTTCTTCGCTGAATTGGCCGAAATCGTGGCCCGTCACAATATGCTGTGGAATGCGGAAGCGGAAAAAGCTCTGCTGGCCCATTTCGGAGCATAATTTTACCGGAAATCGGTAAAAAATATCCCCGTAAGCAAAAAAAATGCTTGCGGGGATTTGCTTTTTAACAAAAGGATATTATATTAATTGCTTGTAACAGAAACTTCAGGAGAGCGTAAATTTCGATATTACAAACAGTAATTTACAATAAATATTCTTTCTAACTGTAAAATTAAATAAGGCGTCCGCTCCAGAACTACCACTTCAAAAAACGACGTCAGCAAAACATATTCGATTGTGTTGCCAATTTTTTGGCGGCTCATTTCGGAGTATGTGTTTTGCTGGCTGTGGTAGGCTTGGAGCGGGCATTCATCGGAATGGCCGCCTTTTTTGTGTCGTTATTTTTGAAACAGGAGTGATGAAAAACAAATAAAAACAGATAAGATCCAATAATAAATTATTCTGAAAACTTGTGTCCGCTCCAGATCTGCCACATCAAAACGAACAAGTCAGCAGAAAACATTGGAAAAACAGGATAAAAATATACTTTTTCCTGCATATTTTCTTATACCCGGATTGTGTTTATTTTCCGGGGATATTTTGCTGTGCAGATGAAACGGACACTTGATCACAGGTGTCCGTTTTTTGTTGCTTTCACATCAAAAAACTGTTTGTACAGAATAATTGAATTTGAATGCCTGTTGATCTTATATCATGGGGACTTGAGGAATGAAAGTAAAAAAGCTTGTTGATCAGAATTTTATCCTTTCCAAATTGAATAAAAGAAATAATGTTTTTATTCATCATACTGCGGAAGTTTCTGAAAATGCAACAGTCGGAAAAGATACCAGAATTTGGAATAATGCTCAAATAAGGGAGAATTGTCAAGTCGGCCGGGAATGCGTTATCAGCAAAGATGTTTACATTGATATCGGAGTCTGTATCGGGAACCGTTGCAAAATTCAAAATGGAGTTTCTGTATATCGTGGAGTCACGCTTGAAGACGACGTTTTTTTAGGGCCTCACATGACATTTACCAATGATCTTTTTCCGAGGGCTTTCGTTGCAGATTTTGAATTGCATACTACACTCGTTCGAAAAGGGTGTTCTGTCGGGGCTCATGCAACCATTGTTTGCGGAGTCGAATTGGGTGAATATTCGATGATTGGAGCCGGTTCGGTAGTGACAAGAAATGTACCACCATTTTCATTGTTTTATGGTAATCCGGCAAAATTTCATGGTTATGTCGGATGTAATGGAGAAAAACTGTCTTTCGATGATAATGGCATTGCCTTAACTGCTGATGGGAAAAAATATAAACTGTCTGAGGCAGGGGTCGTTTTATATGAAAATGAATAACAAAGTGCAGTTATCCATCATCGTACCGGTGTATAACACTTGTGAATATCTGGAAAAATGTTTGGATTCTCTTTTGAACCAAAATATTGAAAATATGGAATTAATTCTGGTTGACGATGGTTCAAGTGACGGTTCAGAGGAGATATGCAGAGATTATGCAGAACGTTACAGTTTTATTCATTTGATCCGTCAAAACAATAAAGGGGTTTGTGCCGCATTAAAAGCCGGTATGAATATTGTTTCCGGCGAATATGTTACTTTTTGCGGCAGCGATGATTTTGTAGAAAAAGATTTTTACAGTAATTTGTATCATGCGGCAAAACATG
The DNA here is from genome assembly GCA_017508015.1 of Lentisphaeria bacterium. Classification (GTDB taxonomy): domain Bacteria; phylum Verrucomicrobiota; class Lentisphaeria; order Victivallales; family Victivallaceae; genus UBA1784. The sequence goes on along the minus strand of JAFVZS010000116.1, from coordinate 38,733 downwards.
AAGATGCTGATATTGTCCAGTGCGGTTTTTCTTTATACTACAATGATGAGTTAATTGAACGATATCAGGAAAGCCGGCTTGAAAAGGCGGTAAAAGATGCCGATGGCGACAGTTCAAAAATTATGGATGTTATGTTAAACTCGCCGTCAATTACTGTGCGCCGGGTTCATCGTACAGCATTGCTCCGGCAATATAATATTGATTTTGATACTGATATCAACATTGCGGAAGATCTGCTTTTTTCCTCCCAGACATTGCTTGTTGCAAAAAAAATAGTTTGTATTGAACAATATGGATATTTTTACCGGCAGAACCGTGAAGGAAGACAAACCAAAATCGGCAATAAAAAACTACTTGATTTCTTTCTGATTTTTGATAAACTTGATGATTTCATCAAAAAAAATAATATTTGCCAATTTCACGGAGTGACATTATTAAGATTTAATATAACTGTCGATGCATTATCGCGAATCAATAAAAATTTCTATCCTGTTTATGCGGATCGTTTTATTGAAAACCTGAGAGTTAAGGATATATTTACCTATATAAACGAAGGAATACGTTACAGTATCAAACTGAATTTCCGGAACTATTTTATAGTAGTTTTTCTGTGCTTCGGAATACTGATGTCTGTATGGGGATGCGCAAAAACAGGGTATCATGCCTATTGGATGTTGAATTTATTGCTGATTATAAAGCAGGGCAATTTGCTTGCCAGAATGAAAAACACCATTTTAAGGGGTAAAAAGAGAGTCTTTTTACCGTGAATTCCGCAGTCAGTTCAATGGCTGTTCTTTTGCCGCTCAAGCTGCGACAACGGAAGCGGTGCGATATTCCGCTTTTCTTGAAAAGAGGAGAGGGGGGAGGTGTGAAGTTTACCGCGAAACGGTAAGTGAAGATGTGAAGAGTTTTGCATTGAAGCAAAACGTGAAGCAGCTCAACTTCGTTGAGGTGGTTGTGTTGATTGATGACATAAATAATTTTTGAATCATCCTGTCGCTCAAATTAATATTTCGCTTTTCTTGAAAAGGGGAGAGGGTTTGGGAGAGGGGAAAAACTTCCTTTTCCCGTGAAAAGAAGTTTTTCCCCTCTCCCAAAAATATCCCGTTTTATAAAACGATTTTCCGATCGCAGGCGTTGAGGGTTGATTCGCGGTGGGAGATGACGATCAGGGTGACTTTACCTTTTAATTTCTGAAGTACTTCGCAGAAGGCGTTTTCGGTTTCGGCATCGAGTGCGCTGGTGGCTTCATCGAAAATCAGCAGTTTGGCATTATGGTACAATGCGCGGGCGATGCCGATGCGCTGGCGTTGACCGCCGGAAAGGTTGCCTTGAGCGGTCAATTCAAATTCCGGGGCAAAGTCGCTCAAACCGGCAAGATGCAATGCATTTTTCACTTTGTCAAGGTCGATATTTTCTTCTCCGAAAGCGACATTTTCAGCGACGCTTCCTTCCAGAAGAAAGATATTTTGCGGCACGAAGCCGATCTGTTTTCTCCATGCATTAAGATCGTTGTTTATGGGGATATTTCCGGCGGTGACGGTTCCGGAAGATGGTTTGAGCAATCCCAGCAGCAGATCTACGAGGGTACTTTTCCCCCGGCCGGAACGTCCGGCGATGGCCAGAGAAGTTTTTGGTTCGATGGTCAGGTCGAATTTATCAAATATCTTTTCTCCGCCCTGATAAGCGAAAGTAAGTTCTTTGAATTCGATCACATTTCCGGCATCGGCTGCCGGGCCGGAGGCGGCAGATTCAACGGGGATGGTACGCAGATCGTGACAGATGGAATCCAACAGCGGAATATGTTGACGGATCAGGGTCAAATTGTAGTGACAGCGGCTGATGGCCGGCAGAATACGGCCGATAACGGCGGTCAGCACGGCGAAAGTCAGCATGATATCACTTCGGGGAATATCCAGAATCACCATTCCGGCAAAAACTCCGCTGGCCAGCAGTATTGAGGCTGATTCAAGGGAAAGGCGCGGCAGTTGGCCGAGGGTGTAAAGTTTGCGGAAAATGCGATTGAGGTTCTGTTGTGAAGCGACGAAATTTTTGAGGAAAAATTCTGATTTCGCGGCACATGAAATAGTTTTTTTGCCATTGATCCCGGCTTGACGCATGCGACTTTCGATCAGAGAATAGTCGAGCAGCAGCCGGCCGCATTTTTTATTTGCCCTTTCCGAGAGGATTGAAACGGTAAGGGCGGTAAGCAGCATAAAGCCGATACCGGAAAGCGAGATTACCGGGTAGAGGTATATGGCCGCCAGAGTTAAAATACCGATAACCATTACATCGGCCAGCACTTGCATGCTGGGCAGTAAAATGAGATTTCCCACATCATTCAGGCGGGTGAAACTGCTGAAACAGTAATCCGGCGGCAGAGAAGCAAAGGTTTCATAATCGGCATACAAATAGGTTCGGTAGAGCCGTTCGGCCAATTCGTTGCGTTTGGTGAAGATGAAGCGGGATTGGCACGAGATGATCAAGGCGGCGAAAAGATTCTTGGCCGCCAGCAGAATACCGATGGCGGCAATGGCCAGTGCGACATGGTACTGTGCCGGAATCGCCGGAAAAATTACGGTAAGCAGCTGTGATGTACGGTGGCCGATCTCACTTTGCGGCGAGAGGAAAACGGCGGCGGCACCCAGCAGTATACCGATGCCGAGCAGTTCCATCAGCGCAGAAACCGTCATCAAAAAGGTTATGAAAATAAATTTGCGTTTGTCTTTGGGAGCAAAGAGCCAACGCAGTTGATCGATAAATGATTTCATATATTTCCCTGTAAAAAAACGTATTTATAATAATATAGAGCCGATATGTGCGCTTTGCAAGTTGAAAAATCCACTCAGACAGATTACATTATATGACAATACATGAAATCAATAATCGGAGAATGATAAATGGATTTGCGCTTTTTCAACACTCTTGAACGCCGTCAGATGAATTTTGAGCCGCTGACTTCCGGCTGTGCTAAAATGTATACTTGCGGTCCGACAGTTTACAATTTTGCTCATATCGGCAATTTCCGGGCCTATGTATTTGAGGATATTTTGCGGCGTACACTGGAGTATTTCGGTTTTGCCGTAACACAGGTGATGAACCTTACCGATGTGGATGACAAGACGATCCGTGATTCCCGCAAAGAGGAGTTGCCGCTGCGGGAGTTTACCGCCAAATACAAACAGGCTTTTTTTGAGGATATCAAAACGCTGCGCATCGAACCGGCAGAAGTTTATCCTGCGGCGACGGACCATATCCCGGAAATGATCAAACTGATCCAGGTGCTTATGGATAAAGGATTCGCTTATCAGGCGCAGGATAAGTGCATCTATTTTTCCATCGACAAGTGCAGAGATTACGGCAAGCTGGCCCGTATCGACCGGGAAAATCAGCGCGACGGCGTGCGGATATCCACCGATGAATATGCCAAAGATGCGGTGGGCGACTTCGCTCTTTGGAAAGCGTGGGATGAAGCCGACGGTGATGTGTACTGGGAAAGTCCCTGGGGCAAGGGGCGACCGGGGTGGCATATCGAATGCAGTGCGATGTCGATGAAGTATCTGGGCGAATCTTTTGACATCCATACCGGCGGTGTGGATAATATGTTCCCGCATCATGAGGATGAAATTGCCCAGAGTGAGAGCGCGACCGGTAAAAAATGGGTCAATTACTGGCTGCATTGCGAACACCTGATGGTCGATGGTACAAAAATGTCCAAATCACTGGGTAATTTCTACACTTTGCGTGATTTGCAGAATAAGGGTTATACCGGGCGGGAGATCCGTTGGGTGCTGGTCGGCGCACACTACCGTAAAAAATTGAATTTCACCATGGATGCGTTGAATCAGGCCAAAGAAACACTTGGCAAATTTGATGATCTTTTTGACCGTTTGCGTACCGTTGCCGCCGAAGGTGACGGGGCAGAGGCTGATGAATTGATTTCCAGCACCAAAAATGCTTTTGCCACGGCGATGGCGGACGATTTGAATATTGCCCCCGCTCTGGCGGCGGCATTTGAACTTATGCGTGGAGCCAACCGTCTGGCTGATGAACAGAAACTTACCAAAGCCGGAGCGCAGGCGATCATGGCGGCATTCCGTGATTTTGACCGGGTGATCGCCTGTTTTGATGTGGATGCGGTGCGTGAAAGTGCGGCGATCCCGGCGGAAGTTACGGCTCTTGCTGAAGCCCGTGCCGAGGCCCGCAAAGCGAAAAACTTTGCTGAAAGCGACCGTTTGCGCGATGAATTGACCAAACTTGGTTATGCCATCAAAGATATTCCCGGCGGCGCATGGGAACTTAAAAAGCTGTAAAAAGGCATCACTGAAAAATCACCGGTGCAGTAAGTTTTGCTTGCGGAACTTGTGTTTTCCTCCTTTTGATTTATATTGTTTCAAGAGGAGGATTTTTTATGAAGAAGATCGAGAAACTTTCTGCTGCTGCATTTCCGGCGGCTGTGCGTCGTGGCGTGGTGCTGGTGGATTTTTTTGCCCAGTGGCACGGACCATGTCATAAACAGGGCGATGTACTCAATGCGCTTGCCGATCATGACCGCTTTCCGGAAGAGGTGAAAGTTACCAAAATCGACATTGATGAAGCCCCGGTCATCGCCGCAAAATTTGAGGTGGATATCGTTCCGACACTGGTGGTTTTCAAAGATGGTGAAGAGGTCGGCAGGATCGTCGGTATGAGTGATGAAGAGCAGGTGATGAACCTGTTAAAGTAAACAATGATACATCGCAGCTGATTTTTTTTGCCGGGTAAACCAATATTCTGCAGTCAGTTTCGCACAAGCTGCGACAACGGAAGCGGCGCGATATTCCCGCTTGTCTTGAAAAGAGGAAAGGGGGGAGGTGTGAAGTTTACCGCGAAACGGTAAGTGAAGATGTGAAGAGTTTTGCATTGAAGCAAAACGTGAAGCAGCTCAACTTCGTTGAGGTGGTTGTGTAGATTGATGACATAAATAATTTTTGAATCATCCTGTCGCTCAAATCAATATCCCCATGTCATTTTCGCCCAAGCCGCGACAACGGAAGCGGCGCGATATTCCGCTTTTCTTGAAAAGAGGAGAGGGGGAAGGTGTGAAGTTTACCGCGAAACGGTAAGTGAAGATGTGAAGAGTTTTGCATTGAAGCAAAACGTGAAGCAGCTCAACTTCGTTGAGGTGGTTGTGCAGATGTATAAATTAGAAATAATTACTGTTGCTTCGCTCAAGCCGCGACAACGGAAGCGGCGCGATATCCCGCTTTTCTTGAAAAGAGGAGAGGGTTTGGGAGAGGGGAAAAACTTCCTTTTCCCGTGAAAAGAAGTTTTTCCCCTCTCCCAAAAAATTTACATTTTACCAGAAAGGGCAGTTGAGAAGTTTTTCGACTTGGGAAAAGGGTTTGCTGCCGAAAAATCCCCGGTATGCAGAGAGAGGTGACGGGTGGGCATTTTCCAGAACGAAGTGTTTTTTCCGGTCGATCAGAGCTGCTTTTTTTCTGGCGAATCCGCCCCAGAGCATAAAGATGATGCCGGATTTTTCATTATTCAGGCATCGGATCACGGCATCGGTAAATTTTTCCCAACCGTATTTGGCATGACTGCCGGGGGAATGGGCATCTACGGTCAGAACTGCATTGATCAAAAGGACTCCTTTGGCGGCCCATTGGCTCAGATTTCCGGAAGAGGGGGCCGGACGTTGGAGATCATCGGCAAATTCCTTATAGATATTGCGTAATGACGGCGGCAGCGGCACGCCATCGGGCACTGAGAATGCCAAGCCTTCAGCTTGACCGTCGTCGTGATAAGGATCCTGCCCCAGCAGTACGACTCTGACCTTTTCCGGTGGAGTAAGCTTGAAAGCATTGAAAACCTTTTCTTCCGGGGGAAAAACGGTATATTCAGTACGTCTGGCGATCGACTTGGCCAGAGGGATTTCCCAGATTTCCGGAGAAATCCCGGCATTGTACAAAAAATTTTGCCATGCTTCAGGCAGTTCTGCGCTCATTTGTCAACTCCGGTATTGATGTAAAAACTCAACGATTCAATTCCGGTGGCGAATACGCGGATATTGGCAATGTCAGATTGGTAAGCCAGCAGGGCATCGGAGCAAAAGAGAAAAGTATAAGGTTGTTCTTCATGGATTATTTTTTCCAATCGGTGAAACATGGCGATTCTTTTATCCATATCGAATTCCCGGCGCAAGGCTTCGATCAGCCGGTCAACTTCCGGATTTTTGAAAGCGATAAAATTATCTCCGCCGATCCCGCTCTGGCTGGAGTGAAATAATTGGTAGAGATCCGGATCGAATCCGGTGACCCATCCGAGATTGCATGCTTCAAACTCCTGACTTTTCAGACGTTGCAGCAGCACGCTCCACTCGACGGTTTGCAGTTTCATTTCGATCCCGGCAGCGGCCAGATCGTTTTGTATCATCAGCAGCATCCGCTGTTGGGTGGTACTGCCGGAGATCATCAGCATTGTGAATGAGAACTTCTGACCGTCGCGTTCCAGAATCCCGTCACCGTTGCTATCCTGCCAACCGGCCTGCTTCAGCAGAATTTTGGCCTGTTCCGGATCATACGGCCACGGTTTCAATTCCGCATCAGAGTAAACTGAAGTTGGAATGATCGGGCCTTTGGAAATGGTTCCGCAACCGTAAAGCAGTTTGTCAAGTATCTCCTGCCGGTTGATCAGCATGGTCATTGCCCGGCGGGTGGCGGCATCCCGGAAGCATGCGACCCGGTGGTTGTAACCGATGTAACTGTAAGAAAAGTAGTCAGGGTAGCGCAATTTGGCGATTTTTCCGGAGGTGAATTCCGGAGTATCGGTACGTTTGACCCACTGTTCTGCAGAGAGGGCCAGCATACTGATTTTGCCGGCCAGAAGTGATTGCAGTCTGGTATTTGGCAGGGCGATCACTTCAAAAATTCTGGTTTTGACCGGGGGGGCCGCTCCGTAAGCAAAGCCGATGTAATCCGGATTGCGCTCCAGACGGATGCGTTTGGAACTTTCCCAACTGTGAAAGATATACGGCCCGCAACCGACGATCATGCGATTGCGTTTATGGTCATCATTGAAACGGGCCGGATCAAATTTCCCATCCGGCATATAGAAGTGGCGCGGCATGGGAAAGAGCGACAGGGTTTGAGCCAGCGAACCGAAATACTCTTTGCTCCAGATGACAAGCAATTCGTAGTCATTGACGACTTCAACGCTTTGCAGATCTTTCCAGTACCCACGGAGCACTTCACAGTTGGTCTGCGGATTGCGGATGATATCGATGGTGAATTTCAGATCGTGAGCAGTGACCTCTCTGGATGGCTGGGATATGCCGGTTTCCGGATCGGTGAATGGATGCCATAAAACGCCTTTTCGCAGTTTGATACGGTAAGTTTTATGATCCGGAGATACGGTGAAACTTTCCGCCAGCGCAGGGCGGAATTTTTCCGGGTCTTCCCAATCTCTTTCGGCAAGCGGCATGGAACAGAGATTGAAAATATTGCTTGCAGTAGCTTCATTGCAGAGCAGGGGATTCAATCCCGGCGGTTCAGAAGCGATCGCCTGCACCAGAGTTCCGCCGTCGGTGGCTTGCGGTGAAAAATAATTCATATTGGCAAAGTCGCCCTCTGCTTTGTGGTACAGTTGTCCCATGCGGCGTATGGAGAGTTCGGCCAGACGCTGTTCCAGTTTCATTGAAGCAGCTCTTGCCCGGTCGAAACTGGAAATCAGCAGCAGCAGCAGTGCCGCAGATACGATCAGAAGCAGTACAATAACGGTATTAACTGCTGTGCGCATAAATTCACCTCTGAGAGATGCGGTAGGTCATTCCGGCACCGAGCAATTGAAAGACGATGTTGGGCAGCCACAGCAGATATTGCGGATAGAGCCAGGTGTAATTGTCCAGAGATTCAAAGATGATGATGGAAAAGAAATAGACCGATGCCAGAATCACGCTGATAAATAAGCCGATGGAAGTTTCCCGGCGGCTGGTGCGGATCGCCAGCGGCATGCCCAGAAGCAAAAAGGCGATCGGAGAAAGTGCAAAGGCGATACGTTTATTCAATTCGATTTCCAGTTTGGTGGTGTCGTCGCCTTTCAGTTTGGTGCGCCGGATATCGCCGAGCAACTCTCTTAACGGCAGATATTTGGATCTTTCACTGAGTTTTTGTGCATTGGCTTCCTGACCGTAGTTGAATTGAAATTTCCACTCATCGGAAAATATTCTTGAGACTCCTTCCAGAGCATCCGTGTCACGGTTGGTGATCATGCAGTCGTACAGCGAAAAATGCAGAATCATCTCATCGGTATCAGTCCGGATAACTCCCCTTGAGGCACTGACTTCCTGAAGGACATTGCCGGATTTATCGGTTTTGCAGAAAAGAACTCCGCGCAATTCGCTGTCGCTTACCCGGTCATCGATGGAAATAACGATATTATTGTCGCCTTCCTGATAGCTGAATGGATTACCCGGTTCAAAGAGGGCCATCGGGCGCACTGCCGCTTCGTTGGCCAGCATACTGCGTGATTTCCATAACAGCGGCGGGCCGATCTCCACTTGCAGATAAAGGCAGAGCAGGGTCATCAAAAAGGTGATCATCAGAATCGGACTGATGATTTGAAAGATACTTACTCCGCATGCCCGCATGGCAGTTATTTCACTGTCGGCAGACATTCTGCCGAAAATCAGCACCACCGATACCATCACCGCCCATGGAACGGTAAATGTCAGTATTCTCGGCATGATGTAAAGCATGTATTTGCCGAATACTGCCAGCGGAATCCCGCGGGAAACAAAATCCAGAACCTTGATCAGATTCGCTCCGGTCATGGCAAAGGTCAATACTAAAATGGCCATAAAAAAGGTGACCAGAAATGATTTGGTGACATACCAATTCAAACAGTGCATCATTCACCTGCTTTCAGATTGAAAATATTATACGCCTTATACCATAGCACCGGGAATGGTTTTTTTCAAGCATTCACGCTTGAATTAAGGACAGTTTCTGGTTATATTAATATGAAAGCGCATTTTTATCACAACAAGTTTGTTTACAGGAAGGTCGATTTTATGAATGGTGTAGTGGTTGTCGGTGCCGCCGGACGTATGGGCCGCCGTCTGGTTGCCAATCTTATGGCCAGTGAAACGTTGACTTTGGCCGGAGCGGTGGAGTTCGCCGGTTCACCCTTTACCGGTCAGGATGCCGGTGTGGTTGCCGGCTGCGGTCCATCCGGGGTGCCGATCAGCGATTCTCTGGAAAAAGTTCTTGCTTCAGTTAAGGCGGCGGCGGTGATCGATTTTGCCACCGGCGGGGTGATTGAAGCCGCCGGACTGGCCGTGAAAAATAATTGTGCCATGGTTATCGGAACTACTGCAATGACAGCAGATGACCGGGCGGAATTGAAGCGGCTGGCCGATGAGGAAGGCGGCCGGATCGTGGCCGCCAACAATATGAGTGTCGGAGTGAATCTGCTTTTCAAACTGGTCAAAGAAGCAGCAGCGTTTCTGGGAATCGATTACAATGTTGAGATCGTGGAAATGCATCACAATAAAAAACTTGATGCTCCCAGTGGTACTGCGGTGCGCCTGGGGGAAGTGGTTTGCGAAGCCAGACAGTGGAAGTACAATGAGGCCGTGAAAAACGGCCGTGCCGGTATGGTCGGCCGCCGTCCGGCTGAAGAGATCGGCATGCACGCTTTGCGCGGCGGAGATGTGGTCGGTGATCATACCGTGATCTTTTCTGCCGAAGGGGAAAGAGTTGAATTATCCCACAAAGCTTCCAGTCGTGATATGTTTGCCCGGGGGGCTTTGCTGGCGGCAGAATATCTGCTGACCGCTCCGGCCGGACTTTACGATATGCAGGATGTGTTGAATTTGAAATGAGCCGCCGGAAAGATCTGAAAAATACTCTTTTGCGGCACTTGCTGCTCTGCGGGCAGGCAACCCGTCCGGAGTTGGTCGCCATGACTAAAATCCGGGCGGCGACCGTTTTTGAAGCGATCGATGAATTGAAGGCCGCCGGAATCATCGGTGAACCGGAAAGGCGCGGTAAAAAGACCGGCCGCCGGGCGCCGGTGTTGTGCTGTATGCCGGATTGCTGCCATACGATCGGTATGGAATTGCATCTTTCCGGTTGTACCGGGGTGATCACCGATACCGCCGGAAAGGTGATCCATTGTGTGGAACACCCTGCCGGAGAACGTTCATCACTGCTGGAAGTCAAGCGGGAAATCTTTGAAGTGCTTCAGTATTTGCGGGATATGGCTGATGAAAACTGGCATTTGATCCGGGGGATCGGCTTTGCCGATCCGGGGCTGGTGGATATTGAACGATGCATTTCTATAAAAGCGGTGAATATTCCGCCCTGGCGGATGGTGGAAACCGGCAAGATGCTGGAAAGTGCTTCCGGTTTGCCTGCCGGAGTCTGGCCGGAAGCGATGGTCAAAACCCGGATGGAATATTTGCAGCGTCTGCCGGATGCTCCGGAAAGTATTTTCAATCTGGTCACCGATGACGGTATCGGCGGGGGATTTATCAAAAAAGGTGAATTGTTTGTCGGCAGTTCCGGGCGGGCAATGGAGATCGGTCATATCGTGGTACGTCCCAACGGGGCCAGATGCCAGTGCGGTAATTGCGGATGTCTGGAATCGGTGGCAAGTCCCGCCGGACTGGCTGAAAAAATCGCAGAATCCCGGGCCGCCGGAGTCGATTTGGGCGGATTGCCGGAAAATTTTTCGATGGAAACGTTTGTCGAATTTGCTTCCGGCAACCGTGGAGGACGGATCATTGCCGATGAATTGTGCCGCGATCTGGCATACGCTTTGAGCGTGACGGTAATGCTGCTGAATCCGGAAATGATCGTGATTTCCGGCAAATTCGCCAGTCTGGGGAACTTTTTGACCGATGCGTTGCGCCGGGAATTGGAATTGCGTTGTTTCCCGGAGGCAGTCAGAGAGCTGAAAATAGAAATTTCCTCGTTGAATTCTTCAGATACGGCCCGTTCGGCGGCGATGATGATGCGAGACCGGATTTTGCTTGGTGATTGAAGGAAAAAATTATGAAAATTGTAATCGATGACCGTATCCCTTTTATCCGGGGCGTTTTTGAACCTTTTGCCGAAGTGGTTTATCTGCCGGGCAAGAGTATTGCACCGGAGCATGTCGCTGATGCGGATGCGCTGATCGTGCGGACCCGTACCAGATGTGATCAGGCCTTGCTGGGAAATTCCAAAGTCCGTTTTGTCGCAACTGCCACGATCGGTTTTGACCATATCAATGCTGCGGAGTTGTCACGGTGCGGCATTCAGTGGAGCAATGCGCCCGGATGCAATGCCGCAAGTGTGAAAAATTATATTGCCAGCGCATTGGCGGCAATGGATATGCCGTTGCAGGGCCGTACGATGGGGATCATCGGTGTCGGTCATGTCGGGAGCAAAGTGGCAGCGGTGGCAGAGGCATTCGGCATGAATATACTGCTCAATGACCCTCCGCGGGCCGACCGGGAAGGTGCGGCCGGATTCACCGGATTGGATCAGCTGCTGGCAGATTCTGATATCGTTACGCTCCATGTGCCTCTGGAGTGCGGCGGCAAGTATCCGACATTGAATATGGCCGGAGAAGAGTTTTTCCGGAAAATGCGCCGCAATTCATGGTTTTTCAACAGCTGTCGCGGTGAAGCCGTTGTGGAAAATGCCTTGATCGGAGCTGTGGAATCTGGTAAACTTGCCGGAGTATTGATGGATGTCTGGCCGGGAGAACCGGAGGTCAGTAAAAAGTTGCTTGATGCGGTGAAATTCGGTACTCCGCACATCGCCGGTTATTCCGTCGACGGCAAGGCCAACGGTACGACAGCTTCGGTAAGGTTCATCGCCGGAAAACTGGGGATAACCGGGTTGAGTGACTGGCAGCCGTCAGCGTTGCCGGCACCGGTATTCCCGGCGGTGATCGATCTTGCCGGGTGCAATTCCGCTGAGGAAGCGGTGAAAAAAGCGGTGCTTCATGCTTACGACATAAGATATGATTCAAAAGCGTTGCTTACTGAACCGTCACAATTTGAGCATTTGCGCGGTTCTTACTGGGTGCGCCGGGAATTTTCTGCATACAAAGTGATCAATGCTCCGGATGAAGCGGTTGAAAGTTTGAGAAAACTCGACTTCAATATTGATATGTAAGAGGGGGCTTTTATGATTTATGCCGAAACATTGAGTGAAAATGTACGCAAAAGAGCCAGGATACATGCTTATTTTGCGTGTCTTTTCGGTTGTGTTTCTGAGGTGATGCTGGATAACAGTGCGCTTGTTATCATCTATTTCACCATGCTCAACGGCGGTGATATGCTGACAATGATGGGAACCAGTTTTTCATGTATCACCGGGGCGTTGCTTTACATCCCGAGCAGTATTATCATTACCCGTACCGGTTTGAAACCGATGGTGCGTTACGCCTGTTTCACCGGCTGTGCCGGTTTTTTGCTGATGGCATTTGCCCCGTTTTTCGGCAGCTTTGCGAAGTATGCGGCATTGGCCGGTTGTCTGGTTTACAGTTTGCAGAGAAGCTGTTATGGTGCAACGTGGTATCCGATGCTGGATGTATTTCTCCGGCCGCAGGATCGGGCGAAATTTTTCGGAACGATGAGATTTTTCTATACCGGTTTCACCGGAATACTGTTTTTTATTCTCGGGGTGATTCTGAAGTATGATCCGCCGATAATTTTCATGCAATGTGTGCTGGCGGTCACCGGATTGCTCCTGTTGGGCAGATACCTTTGTATTGCCGGATTTCCGGATAATCTCCGGGATGCTCCGGAAACTCCGGATATTAAAAAGGGGTTGTCGATTTCGATAAAGAACGGACCTTTGACCGCATATTCGGTCTATCTTGGGTTATTCACCATCGCTTACTCTTCCATTGTTCCGCTGGCTTATCTTTATTTCAAACAGTTTGTGCAGCTGGATGACGGTACGGTACAAATCATCTCATCGGTCGGCATCGGCGGATTGGTTTCCGGATATTTGCTTTACAGGGGCAAGCTGGGTAAATGGAAGTTGAAATATCTGGAATTGTTTTCCCATTGCACCTATATGCTGGTGGCTTTTTCGCTGTTTTTTGTGGATAAATCTCTGCCGGGATTTCCGTTTTTTGCCGGATGTATGATTTTTTTATCCTCTTTTGCTTACAGCATGTATATGTGCAACAACTCTGCCGAATTGCTGGCACTTGCCAGGCCGGGCAATAAGACGGTCGCCATGGCTTTTGTTCAGACTTACGGCAATGCTGGCGGGGCGATCGGCCGGTTGGGGACTTCGTTGATATTGGGCACATCGATGCTTGCTCCGGTCTGGGAGTTCGCGGGAAGAGAGATCAGCCGTTATCAGACCTTCTTTCTTTTAAGCGGGGTGATGCTGCTGGTGCTGCTTTTTCTGCTGCCGACTCTGCCGTCATTTATTCCGGCGCATGACGATTATTATGAGCCGAAAAAATGAACAGGTATTGAAAGTATCCGGCCGGAGTATTATATTATCTTTGACAGAGAGAAGCAGTTGTATTCCGGTTGCCGCTTCTGAAAATTTTTTTTGAGGAGAATAAGTTTTTATGAGTGATAAACCTCATTCCGGAGGATTTGAAAGATTCACCCCGCGTGCCCGTCAGGCATTGCTGCTGGCCAAGCGGGAGTCGATGCGTTTCAACCACGGCTATGTCGGCACGGAACACCTTTTGCTCGGTTTGATCGCTTTGGGCGAAGGTGTGGCGATGAGTGTATTGCAGGAAAAAGGATTGAATCTGGATGCCCTGCGTCTGGAAGTTGAAAAAAGCTGCGGCCAGGGGGAAGCGACCATGCTGGCCGGGGAGTTGGCAATTACCAGCGGTTTGAGTAGAGTTTTTGAATTGGCCGCCAAAGAAGCCAGTGCCATGAATTACAATTTTATCGGCACGGAACATTTGCTGTTGGGAATTTTGCGGGAAGGAGCAAGTCAGGCCGCCAGAGTGATGCGCAATCTCGGTGTGAATGCCGATGAGGTCCGCAAAGCGGTATTGCTGGCTCTTGATCCGGATTATCTGCCGGGCAATTCCGGTGAAGAATCCCCGCAGGATGGCACTCCGGGAAGTGCTTCACCGCCGCCATCCGGCAGCTATACTGCACTTGAGGCATTCGGGCGCAATCTGACGGCGTTGGCAGCCGGCGGTTCTCTGGATCCGGTCGTTGGCCGGAGTGAGGAAATTGAAAGGGTGATCCAGATATTGTGCCGCCGGACCAAGAATAATCCGGTGCTTGTCGGTGAAGCCGGGGTGGGAAAGACCGCAATCATTGAAGGTCTGGCATTGGCGATCGCCTCCGGGAATGTGCCTGATCTGCTGGCGGATAAGCTGATATATTCCATCGATTTGCCGCTGATGGTCGCCGGAACCAAGTATCGCGGACAATTTGAGGAACGGATCAAAGGCGTGATCGATGAAGTGCGCAACTCCGGCAATGTCATATTATTCATTGATGAATTGCACACCATTGTCGGGGCCGGTGGGGCAGAGGGAGCGATGGATGCCGCCAATATCATCAAGCCGGCTCTTTCCCGCGGCGAGTTGCAATGTGTGGGGGCTACCACGCTGGATGAATACCGCAAAGGTATTGAAAAAGATGCCGCTTTGGAACGCCGTTTTCAGCCGGTGGTCGTAAATCCGCCGTCGGTGGCTGATTCCATCAAGATCCTTGACGGCTTGAAAGAAACTTATGAAAAGCACCATCATGTGCGCTATCTGCCGGGAGCTTTGGAAAGTGCCGTTAAACTTTCGGATCGTTATATTTCCGGCCGTTTTCTGCCTGACAAGGCGATAGATGTGATGGATGAAGCCGGTTCGCGGGCACGGATCAGTCAGGTCATTCCGCCGCCGGATACGGAAAAGCTGGATTTTGAACTTGCTGAACTTTCGGAAAAGAAGCTTAAAGCGGTCGCTGAACAGGATTTTGAATCTGCCGCCAAATTGCGGGATGATGAACGTGTGATCCGGAAAAAGCTTGATGAATTGATGACCCGGTGGCGTGAAGCCAAAAGAGATACGGTCACTCCGGTTTCTCCGGCGGATATTGCCACGGTGGTGGCCAAACTTACCGGTGTGCCGGTTCAGCAGATAGAGGAGGGGGAAAGTGCCAGACTGCTGAGGATGGAAAGCGAATTGAAAAAGGTCGTGATCGGTCAGGATCAGGCGGTCAGTGCGATTTCCAAAGCGTTGCGCCGTTCCCGGGCGGAGCTGAAAAATCCGCTGCGTCCGATCGGATCATTTATCTTCCTCGGGCCGACCGGCGTCGGAAAAACGCTGCTGGCCAAGGCATTGGCTGAATTTATGTTCGGGGATGCCGATTCGCTTATTCAGATCGACATGTCGGAATATATGGAAAAATTCAATGTTTCCCGGCTGGTCGGTTCTCCGCCGGGATATGTCGGGCACGGCGATGGCGGCGAATTGACCGAAAAGGTGCGCCGCCGTCCTTACAGTGTGGTGTTGTTTGATGAAATCGAAAAGGCTCATCCGGATGTGATCAATATGCTGCTCCAGATTCTGGAAGAGGGGCGTATTACCGACACACTGGGGCGTAAGATCGATTTCCGCAATACCGTGGTGATCATGACCAGCAACGTCGGTGCTGCCGAGATCGCCGGTACTGGGACTTTGGGATTTGCTTCCGAGCCGTCGGCAGAGTCGGTCAAAGTCGAGGAAAAGCTGTTGAATATTGCCAAAAAATATTTCAAACCGGAATTTATCAACCGTTTGGATGAGGTGGTGATATTCCATAAGCTGGATAAAAGCTCTCTGATAAAGATCATCGATCTGGAATTGGATAAATTGCGTGACAAGCTGGCGGAAAGAAACTTGACGCTGTCAGTTTCCAATGCTGTTAAAAAGTTCCTTCTGGAGCGGGATTTTGAACCTGAATACGGAGCCCGTCCGGTGCGGCGGGCCGTGGAACACTGGATCGGCGATCCCATGGCCGAGGAGATTTTGCGCGGTTCTTTTGCCGGGGCAACCGGTGTGAGAGTGGAATTGGACCGGAAAAAGATATTGATTTTTCCGGAAACTGCCGGTGAGGAAAAATGATTTGCCCCTTTTGTAATGAAGAAACTTTCATTAAAAAGAAAAATCTTACCGAAGGCTGGAAAATCACCGGTACGGTCGATGTCTGCGCTCTTTGCGGAAAAGAACTGAAAAAAGTTGAGAGTAAAGTCAATGAGGATAAAACGGATCAATCCCGCAGCCGTCTGGCGGCGTTGCTGGGAGGTGATTTTGCTGAAAAAGTGGAATTATCCGGTTCGGCAGACCGGAAATTCTGCCGGAATTGTCAGCATTTTCTGATACATCCATTCAAAAGTGTCTGTGCACTGACGGATAAGGAAGCTGATCCGATGGGGGAGTGCCCGCATTTTTCAGCAAAATGAGATCCGGTAAAGCCCGATGCCGCACCTGTCCGGCCGGGCTTTTTTTGCGGTCAGAATCCCAGCTGGCGGTTGACTTCTGCGGTCTTTTTGTAGAGCAGATATTCAAACACCCGGCGTTTGGTTGTCGCCGGATTGCTGGTCAGGGGGATCTGGCGGCCGAAACGGGATTCTTCATCCGGATTTCTGTGCCGGTCAGCGGCCTGCGGGGCTCCGAATTCTCTGGAATCCGGGGTGTAGATGCCGTGTTGTACAGTAGAGACACTGCTTCTCAGTAAAATATCTCCGCCGTATTCACCGGCCCGGATGAGAACTTTTTCCTCCACATCATAAGGGTGGACTTTCAAGCGCGATGTTACTGTAAAACGACCGATCAGAGTATACTCATCCAGCTGGATATCTGAAATTTTTTCCACATACTGCACATTTTCCTGCGGGGTGAATTTACGTCCGGTGTAGTCGATATTGATACAGCCGCAAAGTGACAGTAAAAATACGGCCAACAGTACTTTTTTCATATGCATTCCTTTCTGAATTGGAAACTGCCGATATTGATGATACGGATAATATATCACCAAAGTTGTGCGGATTCCAACTTTTTTTTGAATAAGTGGTTTTTTTATCGTTGAAAAGTCCGGAAAATGGTTGTAAAAAAGCCAGTGTTGGACTATATTATGAAAATGACAGTGTAGACTGGAAGAAAAATAATTTTATTGTTACATAATCAATACTTACATGAAAGGTGTGTCGTAAAATGGCAAAGAAACTGAGCGATTCCATCGTGCTTGAGGTTAAAGACAGTGGTGTCTGTACTAAAGAATTCGCGGTCAAAATTGAGGCGGATGTCGCCAAAAGCGAGCAGAATAAGGTGGTTTCCTATATCGCCGGAGTGGCAAGCATCCCCGGTTTCCGTCCCGGCAAGGCTCCGGTCGGCATGGTGAGTAAAAAATATGAAGCGGAGATCAATGAAGAGCTGCGCAACCGTTTCGTCGGTGCCGCCGTTGAAAAGATCGAAGAGGATAAATCTCTGGATCTGTTGAGCTTGCGTTTCAAGGAATTCGGCAGCATCAAAGCCGGTGAAGAGTTTACTTTCACCATGGAAGGTGTAGTTGCTCCGGCAATCGATCTGGGCGATTACAAAAATCTCAAAGTCGATGTGCCGATGGATGCCGTCGAGGAAAAAGCCATCGATGAGCGTCTGGATATGTACCGGGCCATGTACGGCACTTACGCCGATGCCGAGGGTGCCGCTCAGGCTGAGGATATGCTGAAAGTCGATTACAAAGGCGATTTTGAGCTTGCCGAAGATGCCTCCGCTTCCCTGAAACGTCAGGTCGAGGCAACGGATGCTTTCATGTGGCTCAACGAACCGGAGAACATTCCCGGCTGCATCAAAGCTCTTACCGGTGCTGAAGTCGGCAAAGAGTATGCCTTTACCGCTGAATATCCGGCCGATTACCGTGAAGCTGCTCTGGCCGGCAAGAGTGTCAATTACACCGTCAAAGTTTCTGCCATTCAGCGTCGCAAAAAACTGACCGATGCCGAATTGATCGAGCGTACCGGCAGCAAAGATATTGAAGCTTTGCGTGAGAATATCCGCAAAGGTTTGGAATTGGATGCGAAAAATCAGCAGCGCCGCAATGCTTCAGAAGCGGTTTTTGCCAAACTTGATGAGCAGGCCGGTTCTTTCGATCTGCCCGAAGCTTTGATCGAAAATGAAGTCCAGAAACTGCTCCAGCAGAAGGCCCGCGAAGTTGTCAAGAGCGATGAAGATGCCGAAAAATTCAAATCAGAATTGGCCGATCACCGCGCCGCAGTTGAGGATGACGCCAAAAAGATGGTTCGCCGTGCCCTGATCCTGCGTCAGGTCGCCAAACTTGAAGAGATCTCTCTGGATGAAAAAGAGCTTGATGAGCAGTTGACCATGATGAGCCGTTATTACGGCTGCAAACCGCGTGAACTGCGTGAAATGCTGGAAAAATCCGGTTCCATCGATGAGCTGCGCATGGATATCATCAATGGTAAGGCTTTGGAAAAACTCACTCAGGCGGCGATCGACTGAGTGGATTCGGGGAGCAGTAAAAGATTTCCGGTTTGCGGGGGAGAATAAGGAGAAAAGATGAAAAAGACCAATTCATACCTGGTGCCGACCGTTATTGAGCAGACCGGTCAGGGCGAGCGGGCATTTGATATTTACAGCCGTTTGCTCAAAGACCGGATCATTCTGCTGGGTACGCCGATCGATGATCAGGTGGCGGGGCTGGTGGTTGCCCAATTGCTCTTTCTGCAGGCTGAAGATCCGAAAAAAGATATTGAATTGTATATCAACAGTCCCGGTGGTTCTGTGACCGCCGGACTGGCGATCTATGATACCATGCAGTTGATCTCATGCGATGTGCGTACTTACTGTGTCGGTCAGTGCGCCAGCATGGGGGCCGTGCTGCTGGCCGCCGGGGCTCCCGGCAAGCGTTTTGCATTGCCCAACAGCCGGATCATGATCCATCAGCCGTGGGGTGGTGCCGAGGGAACAGCGGCGGATATCGATATTCAGGCAAAAGAGATCCTGCGTTTGAAAGAGATGCTCAATAAGATTCTGGCATCACATTCCGGACAACCGTTGAAAAAACTTTACAAGGATACCGAGCGGGACTTCTTTATGAGTGCCCAGGAAGCTTGTGAATATCATTTGATCGACAAGGTTCTGCCTTCCAAGAAAAAGAGCAAATAAATGGCCAAATCCAAAGATAAACAGTGTTGTGCTTTTTGCGGCAGTGAGCCGGGACAGCGTAAAGATGTGTTTTTCATTCCCAGTATGTATGAGGGCTTGAGCATTTGTTCTGAATGTCTGACCCGGGGCTACGAAATCATCAGCGATGTGCAACAGGATCGGAAAAAGGGTGAAAAAAGTAAATCTGCTTCACCGCTGGCCGATCTGCATGTTCCGGCTCCGCAGGAAATCAAAGCTGAACTGGATCGTTTTGTCATCGGTCAGGAGCAGGCAAAAAAGGTGCTTTCTGTTGCGGTTTTTAACCACTATTCCCGGTTGAAATCAAAATTTTCCGGGCGGGATGCCGCCTTGCCTGAAGAACTTGCAGATGTCGAATTGGATAAAAGCAACGTTCTGCTTCTGGGGCCCACCGGTTGCGGTAAAACCCTGCTGGCGCAGACTTTGGCCAAAATGCTGGATGTGCCTTTCGCCATTACCGATGCCACGACATTGACTGAAGCCGGTTATGTCGGCGAAGATGTGGAAAATATCCTTCTGCGGCTCTATCAGGCATCCGGCAGCGATATTGAAAAGACTCAGATCGGTATCATCTATATCGATGAATTGGATAAAATTTCACGCAAGGGCGAAAATGCTTCCATTACCCGGGATGTTTCCGGCGAGGGTGTTCAGCAGGCACTGCTCAAAATTCTGGAAGGAACAGTTGCCAATGTGCCGCCGCAGGGCGGGCGCAAGCACCCCAATCAGGAGTTTTTGCACATCGATACTTCCAATATCCTCTTTATTTGCGGCGGAGCTTTTGTCGGCCTGGATAAAGTGGTAAAACGGCGTCGCGGCCGCCGGGTGCTCGGTTTCGGGGATAATGCCCCGCAGAAGGTGCAGCCGGAATTTGAAGACGGTGAAAATATCGGCAAGCTCTTTGCCGAATGCGAACCGGAAGATCTGGTACACTTCGGGTTGATCCCCGAACTTATCGGCCGTCTGCCGGTACTCACTGCACTTGAGCCGTTGGATAAAGATGCTCTGGTCCGGGTGTTGCAGGAGCCGAAAAACGCTCTGGTCAAACAGTACCGCCGTCTGATGGCGATGCAGAATGTGGATTTGCAATTCACTGCGGAAGCCCTGAACGAACTGGCTGACCGGGCGGTCAAACGCGGTACCGGGGCGCGCGGCTTGCGTTCACTGATGGAAAAACTGATGCTCAATGTGATGTTTGCCGCTCCGGGAAGCAAGGGTAAAATGCAGCGTTGTACAATTACTGCCGAGGTTGTGCGTGGAGAATCCGAAGCAAAGCTGGAACGTGCCTGATATCGCTGAGGATGCCACGATCATTCTTGACGATGAGAACAGTGTGCCGGAAAGTGATGATCTGTTGGCGACATTGCCGTTGAAACCGCAGGAACGTTACAAGTTTATCCGCAGTATCGGTTTCGGCGGCATGAAAGGCGTGCTGCTGGTGCATGACCGGGATACCGGGCGTGATGTGGCAATGGCGATCATGCCGGATTTCCGGGATCGTCCGGTCAATGATTTGAACCGTTTCGTGCGCGAGGCCCGGATCACGGCAAAATTGGAGCATCCGAATATTGTTCCGGTTTATGACATCGGTATCGATGTTTCCGGATCGCCGTATTTCATTATGAAGTATTTGCGTGGTTCTACCCTGGCAGTTATTTTGAAGCGTCTGCGTTCCGGAGACGAAAAAACTCTGGAAAATTTTCCGCAGACCAGATTGGTGCAGATTTTTATCCGGGTGTGTAACGCTGTGGCATTTGCCCATTCGCTGGATGTGTGCCATTTTGACTTGAAACCCGGCAATATCCACTGTGGTGATTTCGGTGAAGTGCAGGTTATCGACTGGGGATTGGCCGGAGATATTGCCACCGGGATTGCCGGTCAGATCAAGGGTACTCCGGGATATATGGCTCCGGAATTGATTTCCGGCAGCAGCAAGCCTGATAAGGCGGCGGATATCTATGCTCTGGGATGTATTCTCTATGCGATTCTGACACTGGATTCTCCACTGGCCGGCTTGCCGCAGAATGAGATTTTGCGGCGGACCGCTTCCGGGCGCATTCCGCCGCCGCAGTTCACCAATTCCCAGGTGCCGGCCGGTTTGGAAGCGGTTTGCATGAAAGCGATGGCCTTGAATCCCGCCGAGCGTTATCAATCGGCAATGGAGCTGCGTCAGGATGTGAATGCGGTATTGTCCGGTTATGCCGCCGTTGCGGAAAAGGCCTCTGCCGGACGGAATATGTTACTTTTTCTGAAACGCAATATTTATCTGGTCATTATCGTTATACTGTTGGTGATATCCGGGATGTCGGCCTGTGTGGCGTGGCATTTGTATCATAATTGATTGC
Organism: Lentisphaeria bacterium; assembly: GCA_017508015.1. GTDB lineage: Bacteria > Verrucomicrobiota > Lentisphaeria > Victivallales > Victivallaceae > UBA1784. The sequence continues at coordinate 17,236 of JAFVZS010000116.1, read as the reverse complement.
GGTGGGAGTAATATGGAAAAAGTAGTTGTTCTCGGAGCCAGCGGTTCCATCGGGCGCAGTGCGGCGGATGTGCTGGCGGCCAATAAAGACCGTTTTGCCGTGCATACGCTTGCCGCCCGGGAAAATCTGGCGGAATTGTGCCGTCAGACCCGGCTGCTTGCTCCGGAAAATGTGATCACTGCTTCAGAACTCCGATTCCCGGAATTGCAGCAGATGATCGGTTCTCAGACATCGGTAAAGTGCGGCATGGATGCCATGATCGAGGCTGTACAGCAGGATGATGTGGATACGGTTTTGTGTGCGATCGTCGGTACGGCCGGGATCCTTCCGGTACTGGCGGCATTGAAAGCCGGTAAAAAAGTGGCATTGGCCAGTAAAGAAGTACTGGTGCTGGCCGGTGAGCTGGTGATGCAAGCCGCCGCGGAATCAGGCAGTATCGTGCCGGTTGACAGTGAACACTCCGGAGTGTTTCAGGGATTGGCCGGGCGGCAGCGCAGTGAGATACGCAAGGTGTGGCTGACGGCTTCCGGCGGACCATTCCGCACCTGGGAAAGCGAAAGGATCCGCAACGCCACCTTGAGTGAAGCATTGGCCCATCCGACCTGGAGCATGGGACCTAAGGTCACAATAGATTCGGCTTCAATGATGAATAAGGCATTGGAGTTGATCGAAGCAAAATATCTTTTCAACTTGACCGCCGATCAGCTGGATGTGGTGATCAATCCGCAATCTGTGGTGCATGCGTTGGTTGAATTGACCGACGGATCGATGCTGGCACAAATGTCGGTGCCGGATATGCGTCTGGCGATCGCTTACGGTTTGAGTTATCCGGAAAGGTTGGAAAAACCCGGCAGTAATTTGGATCTCGGCAAGTTGGCCGAATTGAAATTTTATGCTCCGGACAGGAAAAAATTTCCATCTCTGGAGTTCGCCGGTGCGGCATTGCGTGCCGGAGGCACTCTGCCGGCAGTGATGAATGCCGCCAATGAAGTTGCTGTGGAAAGATTCTGCAACGGTGAAATACCTTTCGGCACTATTTGGAAAATTGTGGGGCAGGTGATGGAAAAGTCTCCGGTCGAACCCCAAATATCTCTGGAACAGGTCTTGCACGCCGATGCCGAAGCCCGGATCAGAGCCCGGGAATGTCAGGGGTGAAAATATGGATGAAGCGGTGTTGAAATCAAAAATTACCAAGTTGATATTTCCCGTGGCACTGCTCTTTCCCATGGCTTTGATGACGGTCAATCCGGTATATGATGAGTTGTGGAGTTTATCCAACTTCGCACCGCTGCCGTTAAAACAGATACTTACCGATCTTTCTCTGCCCAATAATCATCCGTTGAACAGTTTTTTTCTGAAAGTTCTTTCTGCGTTTTCCCTGAATACGGTTTTTTTGCGGCTGCCGTCTTTGATATCTGCGGCATTTATTCCGGTTTTATGCGGACAGTTGGCATACCGGTGGAGCCGCAGCAATCATTTGGGAGCCATGGTCGCTGCGGCGGTGCTGGCGATGCTGTCAGTGCCGCTGGCGGTTTTCGGCGGATTGGCCAGAGGTTATGCCATGCAGTTGTTTTTCTGGCTGCTGTGTATTTGGGCGATGAGTACGGTCAGGGATGATCCGAAGCGGGCGGCAATATTGACTGCCATCGGCGGGATCGGCACGATTTTGAGTGTGCCGACCGGGGTATTGCTGTTGTTGCCGGCCGGTATCGGTTTTCTGATTTTCAGCGGTAAAAAAGAGCGTTGCGATCACCGGATGTGGATCGCCGCCGGAGTGATCGCTTTATTCGGCGGAATCTTTTACATTACAAATTATTCTGCATTGCGGGCCGGTCAGGTATGGGGCATGAATATTGATAATGCCGGAGATTTTTTCCGTTTTCTGGGAATCACTTTAACTTCACTGATAGTGGTTCCGTCACTTTTTGCGGTTTTTCCGGCATTATATAATTTCCCGCAAAGATTCTTGGGAGTCGCTTTATTGTGTTTGCCGCTGTTATTGGCACCATTGAGCAACGGCGGTCCGGCGCGAACCTATCTTTATCTGCCGGTGGCGGTCGCGGTGGCCGGTGGCATCGGACTTGGTGAATTAACTGCCCGCTGCAAAGAACGGCAATGGTTGTTCAGCGGGTGTGTTGCGGTGCTTCTGGCGGTTCCGGGAATTTTTTTGCAGACCGGCGAATGGCGCGTGTTGGATTATACGGAAATTTTTGAAAAGCACCGGCAGAGTTTACCGGCAGAAATATTGCCGGTTTACCGGGCCTCATCGGGATATCCGATCACTAATGCTTTGCCGGAGGCTTTGGAGGAATATAATTCGCAGCTTTTAAGTGCCGGATTCCGGAAAATTGCTTTTTTTGAAGCCGGACAAGGTCAATTCAACGGGCTGGATGAAAATTTCAGCGAGGCGGTCATCGATACTTCATGTCACGGCAGCGAGGCGGAATATGACGGCTTGAAGTGTGTCGTCTACGATCTGGCCCGGAGTGATTCGGTTGAAGCCGGAAAGAATTATCTGCTGATTTTCAATCCGCATAATCCGTTGCCGGAAAATATTCCGTCAGCCGGAAAAATGCTTTATTTGAATATCTGGTTTACCCGTGGTGTGAAAATGGCGGTACTCCATTGTGAAAAAACGTTGCCGCTGCCGGGGGGGATAAAGGTTTACCGTATTGGAGAGTAATTATGAAAACGCTTATCGTGCTGATTTTGCTGTTGATGGCGGCTGTACTGCCGGTTCCCGCCCGGGCGGTTGATCCGGTTACGGTGACGGCGGCGGCACCGAAGGCGTTTGAATTGGCTTCGATATGGAGTCCGCATGCGATCAATGCCTTGCAATCCGGCGGCATCGGTTTGATGAAGATCGGTGAATCGGCAGTTTCGATACTGTTGCTGCCTGCGGGGATTCTGCAATGCACGCTCGGTGCGCCATTCGGCATGTTCAGCAATGGTGTGGATAATTTCATCAAAGGCATTTGTGCCCCGTTTGAATTGGTTTATCAGGTGATTTTGCTGCCGGTGCGGATAATCAGTCTGGGGACGGTCAGGTGAAGAGAGTATTTATTTGAAATTACCTCTTGAATATTTGTCCGGATGGGGTTATATTCTTAACCGGTATATTTTTATTTTGAAAAAGGAACTTTTTTTATAATGTTTCAGAAACGCAATGCAGTTTGCGCCGTTGAATTCGGTACATCCAAGATCGTCGTACTGATCGGCGAAGTCGATGAACGCGGCGGGATCGCTGCGGTCATCGGTTACGGTACAGCTTATTTGCCGGGGGCGGTGATCAAGGGAGAGATCGCCGATGTAGACCGGGCGGCCGAGGCATTCAGCAAAGCTTTGGAAGAAGCTGACCGCAAGTCAGGCGGTGAATTGGTGAATTGCCGTTTGATGACGATGCTGGTTTCCGGTTGCGGTATTGAATCCAAACAGGAAAAAGGTATTGTCACCGTAAAAAATCCGGATCGGATCATCACTGAAGCAGAGAAGAGTGAAGCGTGTGAAAATACCAAACTGGCAGCGTTGAACAGCGGCCGGGAGATCATCAATACTTCGGTCTCTTATTTTCTGGTTGACAACCGCCGGGTGAGCAATCCTCTGGGGCAGTCAGGCAGCCAGCTTGAGGCATGGGTGCACATAATCCACGGAGTCAGCAGCCGGATCGAAAATTTCCGTTCGGTGATTATCAATGCCGGGGTGGAAGATGCCCGGATCGAAGCTGTGTTTTCGCCGTTGGCGACCGGAGCGGGTATTTGCAGTGAATTGGAAAAAGAAAACGGGGCTTTGCTGGTGGATATCGGTGCGGGTACTACGGAATATCTGGTCTATTTTGACCGGGGAGTATGTGCATCCGGCGTTATTCAATTGGGGATGGAGCATGTGGCCAACGACTTGAGCATCGGGTTGAAACTGCATATCGATGCCTGCCGCCGTCTGTTGGAAAACGGAACCCTTGCCAAAGCGGTGCAGGAAAAGAAAAGTTCTCTGGAACTTCCCGGAGCCACCGGCCGGATGATGACTATACCGTTGAGTTCATTTGAAGTGATCGTCGATGCCCGGTTACGGGAGATATTTGAATTGGTCAACCGTCAGCTGCATGAAAAAAATGCTCCGCGGGCATTGGGCGGCGGCGGTATTCTCACCGGCGGCGGAGCAGAATATTTCCGCAGCCGGGAACTGTTTTGTGATATATTTGATATGAATTGCCGGATCGGTGTGCCGGCCAGTGCTGCCGGTGCCGGGGTGGAAATGGATTCTCCCAGATTCAGTGCGATTTGGGGTGCGTTGAAAGTTGCGGCGTTTTTTCAACATAATTACGCTGCTTCATCCGGCGGCGGCTTGGATAATGTATTCAAGCGTCTGGGTAAAATTCTTGGGCGCAGGAGCAGATGAATATGTCGGAAAACAGAATTGCAATAATGGCAGTCGGTGGTGCCGGATGCCGGATAATTCAGAAATTCACCGCTCTTGATGCCGCAAAAAAATTCCGTTTACTGGCATTGGACAGCGATATCGAAGCTCTGCGTAATTCCGGAGTACCGGAAGAAAACTGGATTCAGGCCGGTCGTCTGCTGCGTTCCGGCCGGGGGTGCGGCGGCGATCTGATTGCCGGTCAGCAGGCATTGGCCAATGAGAGAAAGCTGCTTAATACGGTTTTGAGCGGTACGGATGTGTTGATCATTGTTGCCGGTCTGGGCGGCGGTTTGGCTACCGGAGGTTTGCCGGTGATTCTCGGCGTGGCGGCAAAAATGCACATTACCACCGCAGTTCTGGTTACACTGCCGTTTGCCATGGAAGGATTTCAGCGGCGGCAAATTTCCGATGAAAAGATCAAAAATGACTTGTTGCCGATAGCCGATGCCGTAATCGCATTGCCCAACGATTTGCTCTTTTCCGCAATGGAAGCAGAAACACCGGTTGCTGAAGCATTTGCCAAATCGGATGAAGAAATTTCCCGCAGTTTATTTGCAGTTGCCACTGTTTTGGGCGGGGCAAATCTTTTCAATGCTGATTTTGCGGCATTTACCGGGGTACTGAAACGGCGGCACTCACTGTGTGCGTTGGGAACTGCGATGGTGACTGATGGCGATGAAGCGGCATCTGCGGCGATGGATGAATTGTTGGCTTCACCATTGCTTGGCGGACCGGAAACGCTGGATAATGCTGATGCTGTGACGTTTTCTTTGATCGGCGGTCCGGAATTATCCATGGGGCGTGCCCGGGCGGTACTGGATTTGTGTTCACGCCAGATAAATCCGGATTTTGAGAAAAAAATATTGCTCGGAGCAGCGGCAGATACCGACTTTTCGGGCAGGATCCAGCTTACAGCCCTGGCGGTTCGTTATCTGGATAATCCGGTGAAAAGTGAACCGGCGGCAGGAAAATATTCATTCCGGAGAAATAATGCGAGCCGGTCCGGAGATTCCGGTGAACAGTTGGCTCTGCCGAATTTGGATATTGTGGAAAAAGGCATCATGGAAAATACCACTCCGATCATGCTGGATGGGGAGGATTTGGATGTGCCGACTTTTATCCGGCGCGGTCTGGTGATTGAAACCGGAAAATAAAAAATAAAAAAATAATTAAGATACTTAAAATAATTAGGGTTCCTTTAACGTTTTAAGATTGGAAGCACTCGTGGTGCTGAAAGATCATCAAAAACGTAAAAAAGAAAGGAATTGATTATGAAAAAGACGATCAAAGTTGCGATGCTTGCTGCGGTTATGGTTACTGGGTGTGCGCTCTTTGCCGGTCCGCATGGCGGCCGCCGTCATCATCACCACAAACGTGATGGTTTGGATTTGGCGGCCGGCATCGTAAATCTGGTAATGAGCGTGGCAGCTCCGGTCCAGGTGATAGCAGCTCCGGCCCCGGTGGTGGTGGCTCCACCGCCGGTACACTGTCCCCGGCCGGTAATTATGACGCCGCCTCCGCGTTATCATTACCGTCAGAATTACAGGCGTCATCACCGGCCGGTTCCGCACTATCGTCCGGCTCCGGATCACGGCCGCCGCCCGTTTCGGCACCGTTAACAGTGAAAGAATAAAGGAATGAGATTTTTTCAGGAACGAAAGAGAAAAAAACAGATTTCAGCGATGAAGTCACGCCTGCGCGCCGAGGATGATTTACTTTCCCCGGCGTTGCGTTTGCGTATTGAGGAAATAATTTCCCGACTGCGTCAGGCGCCTTTGGAAAATTTGGATGATGCGATTCAAAAAGCGCAGAGCGATTTTGCTGCTCTGCCGCTGCCCAAACGGGGAAAACTTTACAGTTTTCTGGATCTGGTTGCGGTGGTCGGGGTGGTGGCATTCGGATTGCGGGGATTGTTTTTTCAACCGTTTCAGATACCGACCGGCTCCATGCAGCCGACATTATTCGGGATACACTATCAGCAGAAAGCGGATAATGCCAATAGCGGTTTCGGCAAGGTTCCCGGAGTACTGCACAATTTGATTTTCGGCACGATCAGGGTGTATGAACTTCACCGTGGAGAGCCCGGCAGTTTTCATAATGTCATAGAGTCTTATTCCGGAAAGATCTTTGAATATTCCGATTTGATAATCGGTAAAAACCGTTATCATCTGCCTGGCAATCCCCGGCAGGTGGTGGACTATACTGATGCGTTGAACCGGGAATACTATTCGCCGGGAGAGGTGATTTGTGACGGTTACATGTCGGTTGGAGACCATCTTTTTGTTGAGCGGATCTCGATGTACATATCAGAACCGGAACGTGGAGATATCATCGTTTTTAATACCGAGGGATTACAGGTTGACGGACGGATGCTGACAGATATCGGCGGCTATTATTATATCAAAAGAGTTGCCGCTCTGCCCGGTGACACGGTGAAAATCGTGGATAATCAGCTGTATGTCCGTCCGGCAGGTGCAGATGAGTTTCAGAAAATTCAGGATTTGGCTCCCCGCTTTGCCAAAGTCTATTCCATGCAGGGCGGATATCAGGGACACTTGAATGACGGAAAATACGATTTCGCTTTCGGTGAAGAGTTTACTATAGCTCCGGATCACTATCTGATGCTGGGCGACAACTCCGGATTCAGTATGGACAGCCGCTATTTCGGGACAGTTCCCCGGAAAAATCTGATTGGCCGGGCATGGTTTGTCTTCTATCCTTTCAGTCGCCGCTGGGGGATGGCGGATCATCCGGAAGCGTTGCCGGTGCCGACCGGTGAAGCGGGGCAGTCAACATTTGAATCGATGTTTTTACAATAAAATGTGGGGCAGGGGAATATGACTTTCAAACAACATTTTGTGCGGTGGAGCAGAACTTGCTGGCGGGTTGTCAAATACAGTTCCAAACGGTATGTCGGTGATCAGCTCGGGCAGCAGGCGATCGTATTGACCTATTATACTTTATTTTCCATTGTGCCGCTGGTGGCACTGATTTTCGGTATTACCAAAGGGTTCGGTTTTGATTTTTCGCTGAGAGATGTGCTGATCGAGCGTTTTCCGGCGCATCAGGAAATGTTGTGTTATGTTTGTGATCTGGCGGAATTGACCTTGAAACAGGCATCTGGCGGGGTGGTCGCCGGTGTCGGTGTGATCGCTTTATTATGGACGGTGATCTGGCTGATCAACAATATAGAAAGATCTTTCGGTGTGGTCTGGGGAATTCCTTCGCGGCGCAGTGTGCTGCGTAAATTCAGCAATTATTTGTCACTGGTGTTGCTGACACCGATCCTGATGGTGGCGATCACAACATTGGGAATGATGGTACGCAACAAAATCAGCGAGCATATTGAAAAGTATCCGGATAATCACATCGAAACATTTTTCTGGGAAAGTGCCGCCGGAATATTGCCGGTGTGTGCAATGATTTTACTCTTCTTTTTCATCTATCACCGGGTTCCCAGTACCAAAGTTCGCTGGCATGGCGCGCTTGTGGCGGCGATATTTACCGGTATATGCTTCCAGATATTGCAGGATTCATTTTTGTGGCTGCAAAGCCGGGTCTTTTCTTACAACCGGCTTTACGGAAGTTTTGCGATATTGCCGTTGTTTCTTATCTGGGTCAACTGGTCATGGCAGCTGATTCTTTTCGGCGCGGAAATAAGTTTTGTGCAGCAGCATCTGAAAAGCGGAATATTCAATGAGGGCCGCCGCAAGATCAGCAGCCGTCTGCACCGGGTGCATCAGATGGCGATTTTGCGGCATGTATATTCCTGTTTTGAGAATGGTTCCGGACCGGTTCCTGCCGAAAATGTGGCACTGGTTTTGCGGGTTCCGGAATCGGTGCTGCGTTCGGAGATCGATGAATTGATCGAATGCGGAATGATTTGCCGCAGTATTCAGGAAAACGGCGATGTGATGCTTTTGCCGGGATTGCCGCCTGACAAGTTGACCGTAATGGATTTTATGCGGGAAGTCAATGGAGCCGGAGATGATGAAAGTCCGGAATTGGCCCGCTTTGAGAAACTTTTCCGTGATATGGAAAAGTTGATCGCAGACAGTGAGTTGAATGCCAAAATACACGAAGTGTGAAAGGATGAAAAATGGATAAAAACTGGAAAATCGAAACACTGACCATTCAGGCCGGTTATGAACCGGGCAACGGAGAGGCCAGAGTTGTGCCGATCGTGCAAAGTACCACTTACAAATATGACGATGTTCAGAGTGTGGCCGATCTTTTTGATTTGAAACGGGCGGGATTCTTTTATACCCGTCTGGCCAATCCGACGGTCGATGCTTTTGAAAAAAAGATCGCAGCTATGGAAAACGGGGTGGCGGCGGTGGCTGTCAGCAGCGGCCAGACTGCCAATGCATTTGCGTTGATGAATATTGCCAGAGCCGGAGATCATGTGCTGGCATTATCCAGTTTGTATGGCGGCACAGTATCGCTTTTTACCAATACGCTGAAAAAGAGTGGTATTGAGATCACTTTTGTTACTCCGGATATGGATGAAGCAGCGGTTGATGCTGCCATGAAAGAGAATACCAAAGCTCTATTCATTGAATCATTGGCCAATCCGGCTTTGCTGGTTGCCGATTTTGAAATGTATGCCAAAGTTGCGCACCGTCACGGTGTACCGTTGATCGTGGATAACACTTTCCCGACTCCGATATTGTGCCGTCCGTTTGATTTCGGGGCGGATATCGTGACCCATTCCACAACGAAATATATTGACGGTCATGCCACTGCGGTCGGCGGTATTATCGTGGAAAAAGGCGGCTTTGACTGGTGTAACGGCAAATTCCCGGAATTTACCGAACCGGATGAAAGTTATCACGGTCTGATCTATACCAGAGATTTTGCCGATTCGCCGTTTTCGGTGAAATTGCGGGTGCAGCTGGTGCGTGATTACGGTATTCCGATGATGCCGTTTAACGCTTTTCTGGCCAATCTGGGGGCGGAAACGCTGCATTTGCGTATGGAAAGGCACAGCAGCAACGCTTTGGAACTGGCGGAGTTTTTACGCAACCATCCCAAAGTCAGCTGGGTGAATTACCCGGGATTGAGTGATAATCCGGAGTACGGTAAAGTACAGAAATACTTTAAAGACGGTATGGCTTCCGGAGTTTTGTGTTTCGGCGTGAAAGGCGGCCGTGATGCCGGAGAAAAGGTGATGAATTCGCTGAAACTGGCGGCTATCGTGGTGCATGTGGCCGATGCCCGTACCGGGGTGCTGCATCCGGCGAGTATGACACACCGCCAGCTTTCAGAAGCGGAATTGGTGGCGGCCGGGGTCTCTCCGGATTTGATCCGGGTGTCAGTCGGTCTGGAAAATATTGAAGATATCAAAGCTGATTTTGATCAGGCTTTGGCGCAGGCGTAAGCTTGCATGAGTTTTTCCGGAAAAAAGTTTTGTGTTTTATTTATCCTCGTGCTGCGGAGTTTTTTGCTCTGCGGCAACGGGGTGGATATTATTGTCACTGCTGATTTGCATGGCGATTTGGCGGCACTGGCTTATCTGGCCGGAACGATCCGGAATTATCCGCAGGCGATAAAAGTTGATCTCGGTGATTTTGCTCAGAGCAGTTTCCCGGTCGTATGGCAAAACGGTTTGCCGGTGATCAGGGCATTGAATGCATTGGGGTTCGATATTCTGGTGCCGGGAAATCACGATTTGGAATTTCCGGTAACGGTAATGGAAACCTGGCGGCAGCGTTTTCGCGGCAGAATCATGGGAGCGCAGTGGTCGCTGGGAAAATTCCGGATGCCCGGGGCGGCTGTGATCGAAAGAAACGGTTTCCGTATCGGCTTTATTGCCCTCGGTGAAACCGGATTGCAAAAGAGGGTTCCGTTTTGGCCGGAATTACATTATGATGATGAATTGACTGTTTTGAAACCGGCGGTATCTGAATTGCTCCGGCAGAGGTGTCATGCAATAATCTTACTTGCTCATATCAGTACTTCCAATTATCCGGTATATTACCGGATTTTACGGGATTTCCCGGAAATCGATGCCGTTGCCGGAGCGCACTCCCACCGTGAAATGCCCGGCGGCATTATGAAGCGGGTATTGTTTTGTCAACCCGGTGCGCGTGCCGGATCGGCGGCTTTGCTGACACTGCACTTTTCAGCGGAAAAACAGTTGCGTTTTATAACTTCCCGTTTGCTCCGGCCGTCGGAAACTGCGGATGCGGCGGTAATGGAGATTGCCGGAAAGGCGGAGGAGGCTGCGAAAGCTGCCGGAAACGTGATTCTGGGAAAATTTTCTGATGCGGAAAAATTCGGGAGATCGGCTGCTGAAGCTGTCCGCCGGATATCGGGGGCGGATGCGGCGATTGTCGGTTTTGATCCGGCATATTTTCATCCGGAACTCACACTGAACCGGATATACGAATTATTTCCTTACGGCAACCGGATCGCCGTGGTTGAAGTCAACGGAAATATGGCCGCGGCGTTGCGGAATCTGCGGCGTGGTAAGATCCGGTATTTTGGTGCGGGAGATTTTTCCAAAGAGCGGCTCCGGCTGGCGGTCAGCGATTATATGCTGATATCTTCGCCGCTGTTGAAAAATCTGCCGGGCAGGATCAGTGAAAAATTTGAAAGGCAGGAGATCATCGGATTTCTGAAAAACGGGGAATATCCGGAAAATACGCACTGAGAAGTTGAAAAATTCACAAGCGGTACTAAATTATAAAAAGACACTCTGCAAATGAGTTTTATGTGTCACTGAAATGTTGTTTACTGTATTGATTTCACAAAAATCAGGATATTAATGTGAAATATGATGAATAATGAAATTTTACCGTTGTCATTACGGTTGGAAAAACGGGTGTCATTCCGGCGGGGAATAGTGCTGGTGGCGGTGTTGTTCGCGGTGCTGTTTCTGCCCTGGGTGATCGGCAGTCATGAACTTTTCCGTCAGGAAGGGATTTTTGCGGCAATTGCCGCTGATTATGTTGAACATCAGTGGGTTCCATCTGCCGGAATTACGGCTCAGGCTCACAATATGCCGCACAGTGATGTGTGGCCGCTTTATCCGGCGGTGGTTTCAGTGCTTTACCGCTGCGGTTTGCCGATGGAGAATGCATTGCGGGTGGTTTCGGTAACGATGCTTGGCATATTGGCTCTGCTTACCGGTTTTGCAGTCGGTACCAGATGCGGCAAGCGTTCCGGATTGGTGGCCGCATGCTGTTGTCTGGGGACTTTGTACACGTTGGAAAAAGGAGTTTACGGCGGCCCGGAAACGATGGCCGCATGTTTTCTTCTGGCGGCGCAACTGTTGTTTTTTCACTATGGCAGCCGTCTGGCGAACTGGAATTCGGCGTGGATCGCATCTGCGGTATTGCTGTCGCTGGGGTTTCTGACTTGCGGGCCGACGGTGCTGCTGTTTTTTGCGATGCCGCTGTTATTTTTGAGGCGGCCGCTTTCATTTGCCGGTAAATTCCGGACTCCGGGATTTCTGATCGGTTTGATTTTGCTGCTGTCAGTGGTATTGGCATGGGCATATCCTTTTGGTTTCAGTTTGCGGCATTACGCCGTCGGGGGGGATCTGCAAATGATTTCCACCGGTAAATATTGGGAGGAGATTTTGCTTTTTCCGCTGCTGCTGCCATTGCGCATGCTGCCGTGGTCACTGGTGATGTGGATGCCGTTTTGCGTGGCATTGCAGGCTATTTCACCGCTGCCGGTATTCAGCCGTTATTTGCGGACACTTTTCTTTTCGATGCTGGCGTTGGCCTGGTTGATTCCCGGAGCTTCCAGCAAACTGATTTTCTTTCTGATCGGCCCATTGGCGATTTTGACCGGTCTGACCTACGAATTGGGAGTACGCCGTTACGGGATGTTTTTGCGCAAGGCATTGCTTGCCGGAGGTTTTTTCTTTCCGTTATCGGCATTGAGTATTTTGCTGGTGAATTTTTTACCTGCCGGATTTCTCGGTTTTTTCGGAGAAGCGGAAAAGATGATGTTCCGCGATGAGATCCCCGGTTATCTTTATCTGTCACTGGCGGCGGTGGTATTTTTACTGGTGTTGAATTTATTTTACAATTTCGGCCATCGGCGTCTGCCGGTGTGGGTTCAATTGACCCTGCTTTGTGCCGGGATCGCCGTATTGGCAGCCGTAGAATTTTTGCCTTACCGGATGATGGAAAAGGATTGGCGCACATTGGGGCATGATGTACGCAATGCTTTGCCGTCAGATACGGCAAAACTCTATAAGTACAATATTGATGGTATGTATTGCGGACTTTTTTATGTCGGCAAACCGATTTACAAACTGCATTCTCTGAATGAGCTGGATGGTTTGGAAGATACGGTATATGTCATATCTTCCGGCTTGCCGCTTTATCCGGAACGGGTATGGACTCCGCTTCTGCCGGATGATTACACCTATGATGATATGCCGATATCGGTCTGGCGCGGGGTGCGGCGTTTGGATGATGAGTGGATTTTGAGTGATGAGTAAGGAAAATATTGCCGTTGCCATGTCCGGCGGAGTTGATTCTACAGTGGCCGCATATCTGGCTTTGCAATCGGGATACCGGGTGACAGCCATTCATTTGAAAATGGAATCAGATGCTCCGGCAGATCCGGAGTTGTTCCAAAGCTGCGACATGCTCGGTATAAGATTGATCGAGCATGATTGTGCCGCAGAATTTTACGGGCGGGTATTGTATGATTCCGCCTTGGAATATGCTTCCGGCAGAACGCCAAATCCCTGCTGCAACTGTAATAAAGTGTTGAAATTTGCTGAATTATTCCGGGCGGCGGATCTGGCGGGGATCCGCAGGGTTTTTACCGGGCACTATGTGCGTTTGAGTTGTGAGAATAATATTTACCGTCTGACCAAAGGCGTGGATTTGAGCAAGGATCAAAGTTATTTTCTTTATCGTTTGACCCAGCAGGAGTTGTCGAGAAGCGGTTTCCCGCTGGGGAATCTGACCAAAAGTGAAGTTCGCCGGATCGCTGTTCAGGCTGGTTTACCGTGTGCGGTGCGCAAAGACAGTCAGGATGCCTGTTTCCAAATTCCCGGAGAGTGCTGCGGTGAAACTTTGCGCCGCCGTTGTGATTTGCCGGTGAAAGAGGGGCGTTTCATCTACCGGGGAAAAGTGGTCGGTCATCATCAGGGAATCCACCGCTATACTCTCGGTCAGCGGCAGGGATTGAATGTCGCCCTGGGAGTGCCGGCTTACATAAAAAGTATCTGTGCAGTCAATGGTGATATTGAGTTGACTGCTTGTCAGGATGAGTTGCTGAGCGGTTCATTTTCAGTGAAAGATATTTCGTGGCAGAGCGGCCGGATGCCGGATGGGGATTTGACTGTCAGGGTGCGTTACCGTTCTCCGGGGGTTGGTTGCCACTTGGAAAAATTGAGTGATGGTATGTGGCGTGTATATACCGCCGAGCCGCAACGGGCGGTAACTCCCGGGCAGGCTGCGGTTTTTTACTGCGGTGACATTCTTGCCGGAGGCGGGGTGATCGAAAGTGTTTGAATTTACCCAGAAACTTTCAGAAACCGAGTGTGCTTTTCCAGGGGATAATGATCCGGTGATCGTATTGTGCCGTAAGAATACGGTGGTTTGCCATGAAAGCGGCAGTAAACGTTTGCCGTATTGGTCAGAGGTTCGGAAGTTCGCCGGTAAAAATGAGAGTTTGATCCGGGTCGGTAAATTGGATGGCAGATGCTGTTTCGCTTTTGAGTGTGAAACACTGCAAATATCTGATGGGATATTGGAGCTGTGGCAGATCCGGCAGTTTCTGCATGAATTTTCCGAGGCGGCAAGTTCGGCGCTTTGCCGGGCAAGAGAGTTGCTTCATTGGCGGATGCAGCACCGCTTCTGCGGTCGCTGCCGCTGTGGATTGCAGGCTTCTGAAAGGGATTCCGGGCTGATTTGTCCGGCATGCGGCAGTGTCTATTATCCGCAGCTTGCTCCGGCGGTGATTGTGGGTATCACCCGCAATGAGGGGCGGGAATTATTGTTGGCTCACAACCGGAATTTCGCCGGAAATGTATACAGTTTGATCGCCGGCTTTGTCGAAGCCAGTGAATCTCTGGAAGCCGCAGTTGCCAGAGAAATCCGGGAAGAGTGCGGTATTGAAGTGAAAAATCTGCAATATGTCACCAGTCAGTCCTGGCCGTTTCCCAATTCACTGATGTTGGCATTTTGCGCCGAATATGCTTGCGGCACAGCCCGGGCCGATGGCGTGGAATTGACCGATCTTGGCTGGTTCACTTCAGAAAATCACCCGGAATTACCGGCTCACGGTTCGGTCGCCAGAGCGGTCATTGACCGGATTTTCAGCCGGTCAGTTGATGACGCTCATTGATTTCCACTTACCATGGCGGTAACGCAGGAAAAATGTGGCAGCCAGCATGGCAATATAGAAATTGCAGATACTCCAGAGTGACCAGACATTTATGTTCTGTGCGGTCAATTCACCGAATTTTCCGATTGCCCATCGGCTGGAAAATATTTCATATACCGCAATACACGGAATGGCGAAGAGCAGCCAACCGAGGGCGATTCCGGCCCACATGACGAATTTGGTATCTCCGGCTCCTTTTACCGCATTTCCGAAAAGGATATTTATTGCATCAAAAAACAGATATCCGCTGGTGAAAATCAGCATGATCCGGGAAAGACGGATGACGGTGGCATTCGACAGATCAAACATTTGACAGATCATTTCCGGAAAGCAGATAAATATTATCAGCATCAACAGGGTATATGCCAGCACCAGAAACAGACAGCTGCGGACAGATTTTTCAGCAAATGCAATATCTTTTGCCCCCACTCCCTGACCGACGAGGATCGAAGCGGCCTGACCGAAACCGATCATCGGGTTGAATGCCAGACTGTATGCCGACATCGCCACGGTGCTGGCCGTAAGAACATCTTCGCTGATTTTGCCGAGCAGTACGACAAAGATATTGAAAGTTGCCAGATCCAGAACCAGTTGAATTCCATTCGGCGTACCGTAACGGATCAGCCGTTTGAATATGTCCGGTGAAAAAGGATTGCGGCAAGTGCCATATTTTTTTCTGGCTCCCGGCAGGAAAAAACAGACGGCAAAAACAGATAATCCGATCGCTCCGGCTCCGACAGTACCATACGCCGCCCCGGCGATGCCGAGTTCCGGAATGGTGAATGATCCGAAGTCTCTGCCGTATATCAGCAGAGCATTGAGCGGGATATTGAAAAGTGTTATCAAAAGATTCACCACCATGATCATCTTAGTTTTGGCCCGTCCGCTCCAGAATGTGGAAAGAGCCGCTGATACCAACGGTACAAATCCGAACCATGACAGCAACGTATAGTAGGTCACTTCCATACTGCGCAGAGATTCAGCGTGCCCGAACCAGTCGAATAGTTCTTCAGCGAATAAGGTGGTCGAGGCCATGAGTGTCCCGCCGCCAAGGGCCAGAAAGATTGCCTGCCAGACCGCTTTGGCAGCATTGAAAAATTGTTTGGCTCCGGTGTATTGGGCCACGAATACTCCGGCATAACCGACAATGCCCAAAAAGATGCAGGACATGGTGAAACTGGTCAGGCCGGAGGGAAATGCCGCCGCCATTGCCGCCGGGGAATAATTTGACAGCATCACCCGGTCTGTAAAAAGATTCACGCCGTGACCGATGGATGCAACGACCAGAGGAAACGCGATTTTTGAAACATCGGCCACGCCGCCGCGTCCGCCGAATGATTCCCGTGAAAATATATTCATGATATTGGTCTTTCCAGAATGTTGTTTTTCAGAATATCTGACCGTATTACCGGTTGCTGAGAATACCGTTTTTCAGATCGGCTGTGCGCGAGGCAAGAGCGGCAATATCCAGATTGTGGGTGATCATCAGTATGGTGCGTGACGGGTCGGCCTGGCGCAGGGATTGAAAAAGTTTCAATATTTCACTGCCGGTATCCGGATCAAGGTTGCCGGTTGGTTCATCGGCCAGCAGCAGAGCCGGATCATTGATCAGACTGCGGGCGATGGCGGTACGCTGCTGTTCTCCACCGGAAAGTTCCATCGGCCGGTGGGCAATACGGTGTTCCAAACCGACGGTACTTAACAATTGCATTGCTTTTTTTCTGGCGGCATGGAAGCTTTGTCCGGCGATGGTTCCGGCGAGAGTGACATTTTCCAAAACGGTCAATTCCGGCAGCAGATGGTAGGATTGAAAGATGAATCCGATCCGGGATGCCCGGAATGCCGCCGCCTGATTTCCTGACATTTCTGCCGGAACTTCACCGCAAACGGTGATTTTACCGCTTTGGGGAATTTCCAAGCCGCCGATAAGATTCAGTAAAGTGGTTTTTCCGCTGCCGGAAGCTCCGTAAATACAGCACCATTCACCCTGGTCAAGAACAAAATTCACCCCTTTGAGAATATCGATGGTTTTCTGCCCCATCTGATATGAATGGCGGACATTACGTAATTCAAGGATCTTTTTACTCATAACGCAAAGCCTCCGACGGCTGCAGCCGTGCTGCCCGTAAAGCCGGGAGCAATGCTCCCAAAGTGCAGAGCAGAATGCTGCTGATAACTATAAAAGCCACATCTGAAACGATGATCTGCGCCGGCAGATGATCGAAAAAATAGAATTTTTTGGGAAAAAGTTCCTGTCCGCTTATCAAAGAGGCGAAGTTGAGAATATTCTGCCGGAAACGGATGACCAGACAACCGAGGATTGTACCGGAAACGCTGCCGATCAGGCCGACCAGAAATCCCTGCAGAACAAAGATCCGCATGACTGCCCGGTCGGTACAGCCGAGGGCTTTGAGCAGACCGATCTCCCGGGTTTTCTGATATACCGAGGTGATCAGGG
>JAFVZS010000115.1 GCA_017508015.1 Lentisphaeria bacterium | reverse complement strand
TTTGAGAGGTAAGGCCGTGGGTGTTTGTGACTCTCAAAAACTCTCACCATCTCCCACAACTTCTCAAAATCTCTCACTGGTAACCGTTCAACCGGCCCGGATTGTTGCATAAATGGGCCTTAGCTGTTGAGCGGCAAGACAAAACAAAACCCCGGCAGACTGCTGTTCTGTCGGGGGAGAATCGGTGCGGAATCAACTGCCCGTGCAATCAAGCCGCTGCATCCTCCGTCGCACACAGTGCTATGGAGGATAAATCGGTGTGGCTTTCTGCTTTTATTTTGGTTACTTTTCTTTTTATGTGAAAAGAAAGGTAACTCAAGCATCCATTTCTTTGAGGGCAGCTTTGCGGCTGAGGCGGATTTTGCCGGAGTTATCGATATCGATGACTTTGACGGTGACGAAATCGCCTTCGTTGCAGATATCGGTAACTTTATTGACCCGGTAATCGGCCATTTCAGAGATGTGGAGCAAGCCATCCATGCCGGGCAGGATCTCAACGAAGGCGCCGAAATCGCGGACGGTGACGACTTTGCCGCGGTAGATCTTGCCAACTTCCGCTTCGGCGGTGCAAGCCTGCACACGTTCTTTGGCGGCGTTGAGCTGATCAAGGTTGCAAGCCATGATTTTGACGGTACCGTCATCATCGATATCAATGCTTGCACCGGTTTCATCGGTAATGGCTCGGATATTTTTTCCACCGGGACCGATGAGCGCACCGATTTTATCGGGATTGATCTTGATCTCTTCGATACGCGGAGCGCGGGGACTGATATCGGCGCGGGGTGCGGCAATACAATTCTCAATGACATCGAGGATTTTCAAACGGGCGATGCGGTTGCGTTCCATAGCTTCGCAGAGCAGATCAATGGGGATTCCGGGGAGCTTGAGGTCAAGCTGGAAGCCGGTGATACCATCCCGGGTGCCGCAGACTTTGAAGTCCATGTCGCCGAAGTGATCTTCAGCACCGAGAATATCAGTAAGAAGCAATCTTTCGCCATTGTCACCGGTGACCAGACCGCAGGAAATACCGGCGACCGGAGCAGTGATGGGCACACCGGCATCCATCAGGGCAAGGGTGGCTCCGCAGACACTGGCCATGGAGGTCGAACCGTTGGAACTCATAATTTCGGAAACGCAGCGCACCACATACGGGAAGCTGGCGGGCACGACTTTGGAAACGGATCTTTCAGCGAGGTTTCCGTGACCGATTTCCCGGCGGCCGGGACCGGCAATACGGCCGACTTCACCGACACTGTAGTTGGGGAAGTTGTAGTGCAGATAGAAACGTTTGACGGCATTGCCGGTGACGCTGGTCAGATCATCAAATTCCTGAGCATCTTTTTCACTGCCCAGCGTGGCGATGACAAGAGCCTGAGTTTCACCGCGGGAGAAAAGGGCACTGCCGTGCACAACCGGAAGCACATCGACTTCAGCGGAAAGCGGCCGGATATCGGTCACGGAACGGCCATCGGGACGGAAGTGTTTCTCAAGGATGAGTTTGCGGGTGATGTCGCGGACGTAATCATCGAAGCCTTTGGCGGTTTCAAGATTGAATTCGGCATCACTCATTTCCGCAAAGTTTTCCCGCAGTGCGGCTCTGGCGTTGGCCAGAAGTTCATTGAGTGCATTTTGACGGTTCTCTTTACCGGGGATGGTGCAAGTCGTTTCGATGGCGGGAGCGCAGAAATCTTCCAGAGCTTTCTGAAGAGCTTCCGGCACGAGGTAATAGTGATATTCTCTTTTTGCACGACCGGCGATTTTGGCCAGTTCGATCTGGGCGGCGCACTGCCGTTTGATCGCTTCGTTGGCGCAATACATGGCTTCGCGCATTTCGGTTTCGCTGACGAACTCAGCTTCGCCCTCGATCATGATGACCTGATCGGGCAGACCGGCATAGATCAATTCAAGAGTGCTTTTGGCCATCTGGTCGCGGGTGGGGTTGACGATGTACTGACCGTCAACTTTACCGACACGCACGGCACCGATGGGGCCCTGGAAGGGCAGATCGGAAAGCATCAAACTGGCGGAAGCACCGACCATTGCCAGTACGTCGGCATCGTTGACACCGTCGGCACTCAGCAGCATGCACTGCACCTGAACTTCATGGAAGAAACCTTTGGGGAAGAGCGGCCGGATGGGACGGTCGATCATGCGGCAGGTGAGAATTTCTTTGGTTGACGGACGGCCTTCGCGTTTGATATAGCCGCCGGGAAATTTACCGGCAGCGGAATATTTTTCCCGGTAATCGACCTGCAGCGGGAAAAAGTCACTGCCTTCGCGGGGTTCGCCGGAACAGGCGGCGGCGATGATGATGGTATCTCCGAGGCGCACAAGGCAGCTGCCGTTGGCCAAACCGGCCATTTTGCCGGTGGAGATTTCCATAGTTCTGGTGTCATCCAGTTGGAAAACGATCTTTTTTTCTTCACCCATGATACAAAATCCTTATTATGATGGTGTTTTGCAGAGGGTTGAAGCGGGATGCATCCACAAAAAATCCGGTTCAGCCGGCGGAATCCCGGTGTCACATCCCCTGCCATTGATTCTGGCACAGAAGGTGAAACCGACCGAATTCCACGCACTGAAACGGCCGGATATTCCGGAGTAAACCGCTTCTCAACTCTGCGTTGCAATAGACACTGTGAAGCAATATTTGCAAATTGCCTCACTATAATATAGTTCCAAAATACTACTTTTTCAAGTCCGGCAATGAAACATGCGGTGCGATCTCAAGCATTTTGGTATAATAGATGAGGGCATCCCGGGCTCTGGTCAGTTGAGAAGCATTATTTTTCAGATCTTCACAGGCTTGAGCAGCCAGAGTTGCGGCCAGATCGTTGCGCCCGATGGAATGAAGAATGGAGGCGTAATCCAGAGCATAAAGTCCGCGGCTTTCGGCAGTGGGGAAGTTTTGATTTTGCCAACCGGTATAAGCCAGATCGAGTGCACAGGGCAGATTAAGTTTTTCCGGCGGCAATTGACATTCGGCCAGAGCGAAGGCGATCAGGATATCCGGTCTCCTGGCGAAGGCCGTTTTCAAGCGTGAGAAGAATTCCGGCAGCCGGCCGGTTTCTTCCAATTCACCGATGCTCCGGTACTCCAATTCATACAGCCGGTAATTTTCCGGAGTGCGTTGCTGGGCGCAGCGGAGCATGGCGAAAGCATCGTCAAATTTTTCCTGACGGCAGAGCAGAGAAAACAACTGACGGAGCAATTCAAGTTTTTCCGGATATTTCTGATATTCGGTGCGGAGCAAAGCGACAGCTTCATCAATTTTTCCGGCCTGGATGGCGGCATTGAGTTCTCCGGAAAATTTTTCTATCCGGAGTTCTTCGGCAAGGTCGAATTTCCCCTGACGGCATTTATTGAGTACCGGCGGCAGATTTTGCAGCTTTCCCCGCCACAGTAAAGTACCATTTTTATCCAGCAGTACGGTCAGCGGCATCGGATCTCCGGAACGCAGAAAGAGAGCTTTGGCCGCTCCACGGTGATCGGAATTGACCGGAAATCCCAGACGCATCGCTCCGGGAAATCGTTTCAACTGCTGATGTCTGCCGATGCCGACCCCGATGAAGCTGGCAATATCTTTATGCCGGTTGGCCAGATTGGCAGCGGCATAAAATTCACCGAGCGCGGCATTATCCATTTCCCAAATGAACAGCACAACATATTTTTCGCCGAGAAACTCACCGAGAGTTCTGTTGGAATCATCCAGGTACAGCGGAGATGGCAGAGAGGTTATCCGGGAACCGGTTTTTACCGGTTCTGCCAGGGTGCTGATCACCGTCAGCAGCAAAATCGCAGTACAGAGAAATTTTATTTTCAGCATAGTTAATTACTGCGGTCGTCTGCGGGGAGTTCCACCGCAGGGATCCGGTCACGGTTTTCCAGCCGCCAGTTGGCGTAAAAACGGTTGCCCCAGCCGACAAGTTTGCCGTCTTTGAAAACGAGCGGGAAGCACTCTTCCTCTGTGATCATACCGTCGAGCCAGTTGCAGTCAAAGTAGTAATACCAGAGATCCGGACGGTTGAAACTTTCCTCTGTCAATGGTTCTCCCATGACCTCCAATACTTCGGCTTTGGTCATGCCGACCCGGAGCTGTTTGGCATTGTTGATGTTTTTTTCCGCTGTTTTATACGGATTGATCGATTCACAGCCGGCAATGAATACCAGTGTGAGCAGTGCAATGAACCTGAAATGTTTCATAAGAGTATCCCCCATATTGTCATATATTAATATAGTACCGGTCGGCAGTTCTTTCAAGCCTGCCGGAAAAGGTTGTCGAAATCAAATTGCTCTTTGAGGATATCCAGACACTCTTTTTCCCGGCGGCGCATCCGGCGGCGGGGGGCGGGGGCAAGATCATCTTCGCCGGCACTGTGAAGCAGGCCGTGAATGATGTAGAGAGCCATTTCAAAGGCATATCCGGTGTGCCGTTTTTCTCCTTCGCGCAGTGCGGCATCGGGATTGACGATCAATTCGATCATAGTGTCATTTTCTTCATAGTCACTGCCGTCATCAAAATATGAGAAAGTAATGACGTCGGTTGTGCCTTCATGGCCGACCAATTCGGCATTGTAAACGGCCATGGCACGATCATCGACAAAGAGCAGATTCAGATCCCATGCCGGATCAACGGGCAGTCCGGCGGCTGCGGCTGCGGCGTGTGCGAAGCGGCGCAAGTCACTTTTTTTCGGGGCCGGAAGCAGCCGGTTCTTCCAGCGGCAATGCAGTTGAATCATCAGAATTCTCCTTCTGGTAAGCGATCCGGCCGTGATTGAAACTTATCAGGTCGGCGATGAAACATTCCCGGACAATATCCAATTCGCGGGCGGTCAATTCCGAATTGCGCAACTGGCCGCCGCGCAATCTGCCGATAAAAATCTCGTTGACCAGCGATTCAAGTTTGGCCGGATTGGGTTTATTCAGTGAACGGCTGGCTGCTTCACAGGCATCGGCCAGAGCGATGATCGTCAACTCTTTGTTGACCGGCGGTTCTCCGTCATACCGGAATTGAGCTTCGATGACCGGCAGGTTTTCCCCGTTGCTGTTTTCCAGTGCCCGCCGGTAGAAAAACGATATCAGATCATCGCCGTGATGAGTGGCGATCACTTCTCTGACAAAGTTGCACAGCCGGTAATCTCTGGCCAGAGCCAATCCCTCTTTGACATGTCCCCGGATGATTCCGCAACTGCGCTGCGGGGGCATTTTCATGTGTTCTTTGGGGCTGTCGACATTGTTTTCCACAAAGTATTGCGGCATGGAAAGTTTACCGATGTCATGGAATAATGCTCCGGCTTTGGCCCGGATCGGATTGGCTTTGATCGCTCTGGCCGCATCCTCGGCTAAGGTTGCCACTGTCATGGAATGAAACATGGTTCCCGGGGCTTCCCGCTTGAGTTTTTCCAACAGCGGATGGTTGTAATCACTCAACACCATCAGCGACATGGAAGTGTCGGTGTTGAAGATCAATTCAAAGGCAAATACTGCCAGCAGAGCTGACATGGCGCAGGCAAAACTGTTGAGCAGCACGGTGATGAGAATGAACTTCAATGCTCCGGGATGATTGTAACAGGTATATACCACGTCACTGTTTACCAGCAGTGTCAGCACCGCACCGCAGATGAAAACCCGGACAAAGTAACTGCGGTAGTTGGTCAGGTTTCTGGTGATCAATGCGGTCAGTGCCGCAATGGCAAACCAGCGCAACGCCAATTCAAAAGAACGGTCGGGCAGGATCATCAATGCCGATATCGAGGCGACCAGAAAACTGGCAAAAATCGAAGTCCGGTTGCCCAGCAGGGCAGTGAGCAAGGCCGCCCCGAAAGGGATCGGGATCATGAACAGCATAAATTCATAACTGCTTACTGTGCCATGACGGAAAAAGTAAAAGAAGAGTTGTAAGGCTCCGAAATTTGCCAGCAGTGCCAGGATGATGGCAAACCCCCCGGTCGCAAAACGGCGCGGGGTCTTGAATATTTTCGGGTAAATGCGGTAGAGGAAAAAGAGGGCAGTCATCAGTAAAAGGCAGCTCAAAAGCAATTGATTGCCCAGCAGAGCCAGCCCGTAACCGCTGGGCAATGCCCGTTTTTCCGCCTGAAACATATCCACGGTTTCTCTGGTGATGGGTTGATTCCTTTCGATGAGCAATTCACCGCGTTTGCGGTTTTTTATCACCGGAGGTATTTGAGCGGCGGCAGCATCGGCACTTTCATCGGTCGCTTTTTTGTCAAAGATCAAATTGCCCCGGGTGAGAATCCGCTGGACTCCGGAAATGAGCTGTTCACTGATATGTGGCGGCAAATTCAGTAATCCGGCCAGTTTTCCGGCACTCTTTTCTGCGGTATACGGTTCATTATATTCGTAGATAGTTTCATCCGGAGCTATTACTCTGACCGGTCGGTCGGCCGGTGATTCATTGTAGACTTGATCGCTCATGACACCGTGACAGAGGATGCCGTCGATGTCTTTGGAAAGCTGTTCCTGATCCGCCGGTGAAAGGGATATTCCGTAAAGCCGTACTGCATCATCCCGGAAAAAAGCTGACAGAGCAGCTTTCAGCTCTTCATTAACCTCCGGATCGCAGCGGAAAACCAGCGGTTCACCGTTTTTGGCCAATTCCCTCAGGAGTTCCGTTGCTGAAGTATCCTCATAGGAAAATCCGGTTCTGGCCCAAACCGAGAAAGGGGCCCGTTGATTGCCTTCCCAGATGGTCAGATCCCGCTGGCGGTTTTCCGACAGCAGCAGCAGAACTGAGGCCACGGCCCAGATCAGGATCGTGACCATGACGATGGGAACGGGGGAAGCTTCCAGCGTTTCTTCGATATATTCCCGGTCAAAAAGTTTTTTTTCGCCCCGGTTGCGGCGGGAAAACGGTATCAATTTTTTCCAATCCATAAAGTTTACTGCTCCCGGTTGCAATTATATGCGGTGATGATTTTTTCCAAAAGCGAATGGCGAACGACATCTTTCGGGGTAAAAAAGATAAAACCGATCTCCGGTACGTTTTTCAGGGAATTCAAGGCCCGGTCAAGTCCGGAAGCTTCATGTTTGGCCAGATCGGACTGAGTAGGGTCACCGGTTATCACGCAACGTGAACCGAACCCCATGCGGGTGAGGAACATCAGCATCTGTTCTTCGGTGGTGTTCTGGGCCTCATCGAGGATGATGAATGCATTATTCAGCGTGCGTCCGCGCATGAATGCCAGCGGAGCAACTTCAATGATATTGCGGGAGAGCAGACCGGAAGCCTCCTCCTGCGGCATCATGTCAAAGAGCGCATCGTAGAGCGGCCGCAGATATGGGGAAACTTTTTCTTCCAGAGAACCGGGCAGAAACCCCAGTCTTTCTCCTGATTCTCTGGCCGGACGGGTGAGGATGATCCGGGAAACTTCACCCCGTAAAAAAAGAGATACCGCCATGGCCATGGCCAGATAGGTTTTGCCGGTCCCTGCCGGGCCGATACCGAATACCACATCATGCTTGGAAATCGCTTGCAGATAGGCTTTCTGCCGCGCCGAACGGGGCATTATATCCCGTCTGCCCGGGGCCACTGATACTCTGGAATCCCAGAGCGATGTCAGAGTATCTCCGGCCTGACGGCGGAATACTGTTTCCACATCGGCCCGGTCAAGTTCCTTGTTGCGGAGCTCGAAAATAGTTTGCAGTTCATTTAAGGCAGTCAGGGCATTTTGCACATTTTCCGCACTGCCGGAAAGTTCCACCCAGTTTTCCCGGGCAACTGTATTGATGCCGAAACTGTTCCGGAATCTTTCAAGCAAACGGACTTCATCCCCAGTGCCGGAAGCACGCAGGGAGAAGCCCGGTTCAAAATAAAATCGCTCAACAACTTCCATTGCGCCAATTTCAAAGTTTCGGCACGATCAATTTCATGCCGGGACGCAATTTGTTGGGGTCTTGCAGAATATCTGTATTGGCCCGGTAGATGACACTGCCGTAACGGGCATCGCCGTAAACACTGCGGGCAATGGAACCGAGCGTGTCACCGGCTTTGACTTCGTAAACTGTACTGTTGGTCGGATCCGGCGGAGTTTGACCGGCCGGAGTCGCTGGCTGAGCCGGAGTTCCGGTTTGAGCCGGAGTTTCGGTTTGAGCCGGAGTTTCGGTTTGAGCCGGAGTTTCGGTTTGAGCCGGAGTTTCTGACTGAGCCGGGGCTTCACTTTGAGTCGCCGGTACTTCAACGACCGCCGGAGCTTCTGACTGAGCCGGGGCTTCATTTTGAGTCGCCGGAGCTTCTGACTGAGCCGGAGCTTCTGACTGAGCCGGAGCTGCCGGTTCAACGGGGAGTGTTTCCGGGGTATCCGGTTTGGCTGCCGGTTCCGGAGCCGTCATCGGAGCCGGACGCTGCGGCTGGGCCGAACGGACGATCCTGGTGCTGGTCGGCGGCGGAGTATAACCGGGATAGCTTTCCAAAATGATCGCTTCCCAATCCTGCATTTCACTGCTGGGTTCCGGTCTGGCGATCCGGGTGTAGTGGCAGCCGCTTACCATTATCAGAAGTGCGCCGCCGGCGGCAGTAAGGAGATGTTTGGTCATGGTTGTTTTCCTCCGGTAGGTATTAAGATAATCAATTTTCAAATTTTTTGAAAAGCATCGTACCGTTGTGACCGCCGAAACCGAGGTTGCTGTTCATCGCATAGGTGACATCACGCTTGCGGGCACTATTCGGTGTGATATCCAAATCGCACTCCGGATCCGGGGTTTCGTAGTTGATCGTCGGCGGGATGATCCCGGTTTCGATACTCTTGATACAGGCAATACATTCCAAACCTCCGGCGGCTCCCAGAGCGTGGCCGGTAGTTCCTTTGGTACTGCTTACGGCAACTTTGTTTACCGCATCGCCCAACGCCGCCTTGATCGCCAGCGTTTCATATTTGTCGTTGAGAGAAGTACTGGTTCCGTGGGCGTTGATGTAGTCAAGCTGATCCGGGGTGATACCGGCATGACGCAGGGCCATTTGGATAGCTCTGGCGCAACCGTTGCCGTCCGGGGCAGGGCTGGTGATGTGATAGGCATCAGCGGTGGCTCCGTAGCCGACCACTTCAGCGAGGATATTGGCTCCGCGGCGCACAGCATGGCCGAGCTCTTCAAGGACGAGCACACCGGCACCTTCCGACATGACAAATCCGTCGCGGTTGAGGTCAAACGGACGGCTGGCATGCTGCGGGTCGTCGTTGCGGGTACTCAACGCTTTAAGTGCGCAGAATCCGGCCAGACCCATCGGCACGATGCTGGCTTCCGCACCGCCGGCGACCATGATATCAGCATCATCGTGTTTGATCGTCCAGAATGCTTCACCGATAGAGTGGCATCCGGTGGCACAGGCGGTTACCAGACCGAGGTTGGGGCCGCGGAGGTCAAAGCTCATTGCCGTTGCACCGGCAGCCATGTCGCTGATCATCATCGGGATCAGAAACGGAGAAACCCGGTCAGGGCCGCGGCCGTCAAGCACCAGACACTCCTTGCCCATGGTGGCCAAACCGCCGACACCGCTGGAAACCATACAGCCGCAGCGGTCACCGTCAGCCCGTTTTTCACCGGCATTGCCTCCGAGTCCGGCGCATTTCAGAGCCTGACCGGCGGCGACGATGGCGTATTGGGTAAAAAGATCCATGCGCCGGGCTTCTTTGACAGAGATGAATTCTGTCGGGTCGAAATTTTTGATCTCACCGGCAATGCGGGTACGGTATGCACTGGTGTCGAAACGGCTGATTTCGCCGATACCGCAACGGCCGTTGACCAGCGAATCCCAAAAGGTTGCCACATCGTTGCCAACACAGGACAATACTCCGTATCCGGTGACTACTACTCTGCGTTTATCCATATTATTTCTGCCTCAATGCTTGGTTATCGTATTCATAAGATTCCTGCTCCGGAGGATGAATGTACCGAAAAAACTCCGGGCCGGAGAAGTTGATTTTTTCCGATTTTAAGGAAAAGGGGGTCACTAATCGTATCCGATCAGCGACCCCCATTTTTTTGGTAAACTGTTACGCGTGAAGTGCGCCAATCAGTTCGCTTTGCTCTCGACGTAAGCGATAGCGTCGCCGACGGTGGTCAGCTTTTCCGCTTCTTCATCCGGAATGTCGGCACCAAAGGCCTCTTCCAGAGCCATGACCAATTCGACCTGATCCAGAGAGTCAGCGCCGAGGTCCTCGACAAATTTGGCTTCCGGGGTGACCTGATCTTCAGCAACACCCAACTGTTCGACGACGATGCTTTTTACTTTATCAGCGATTTCGGACATCTTTCTTTCCCTTTCTTAATTGGTTTTAGAGTCCCAGTTCATACTGCTTTGTTTATAAAGCGCAGCACACAAAACACTGCACCTCCTATAATATCGCTTGTCAATGACAAAAAGTCAAGCGTTTTTTTCTGCCGAAAGAGGAAAAAAGTTCTATTTTTATTCCTTTTTCGGGAAAGAAACGGCAAAACATTTGCCGATTTACAATAATTATTTTAATTTCAGGACACTTTCATCATACTCTGCCGGAGCTTTGTAACCGAGCAATTCAATACAGGTGGCTCCCAGTGAACTGATGCCCAGCCCCTCTTTGAGGGTGGTTTCATACTCGCCTTTGAATTCCGGATCGTAGATGATGCACGGAACCGGGTTGAGTGAATGGCTGGTCTTGCGGGCCAAATTGCCCTGTTTGTCTTTTTTGGCATTGCCCTGTTTGTCATGCTCAAGCATATCATCGGCGTTTCCGTGATCGGCAGAAATGACCAGTACGCCGCCGGCAGCTTTGACCGCATCGCGGATCCGCCCCAGACAGAGATCCAGAGCTCCCATGGAAACCAGTACCGCTTCCATGCTGCCGGTGTGGCCGACCATATCGCCGTTGGGGAAGTTCAAACGGATCATCCGGTATTTGTTGTCGGCGATGGCGGCGACAACCGCATCGGTGATTTCGGCGCACTTCATCCACGGCCGCTGTTCAAAGGGAACGACATCAGAGGGAATTTCGATGTAATCATCGTACTCTTCATCAAACTTTCCGGAACGGTTGCCGTTGAAAAAGTAGGTGACATGACCGTATTTCTGGGTTTCGCTGATGGCCAGCTGGCGAACTTTGGTGGCGCAGAGATATTCATCGAGGGTGTTGTCGATTTCCGGCGGATCGACCAGATAATTTTTGGGAGCATGCAAGTCGCCGTCATACTCCATCATTCCGGCGAAAAGTACCTGCGGTACGCTTCCCCGGTCGAATTTGTCGAATGAATCCCCTTCTTCAAAAGCGGCGGTGATTTCCAGAGCACGGTCGCCGCGGAAGTTGAAAAGTACTACGGAATCGTTGTCTTTTATCGCACCGGCCGGAGTTTTTCCGTCTTTGGAAATAACGAATGCACCGAGATCCTGATCGATCGCACCGGTACGCTGACGGAGTGTTTCGATCGCTTCAGAGGCGGAAGCAAACAATTCACCTTTACCCTGTACATGGGTTTCCCAGCCTTTTTTTACCATATCCCAGTTGGCTCCGTAGCGGTCCATGGTGATCACCATGCGGCCGCCGCCGGAAGCGATGAGATAATCGACACCTTGGGCTGAAAGGGCCGCCAGTTTCTCTTCCAGAGGTTTGATATATTCCGGAGCACTGGTTTCCGGCACATCCCGGCCGTCGAGCAGAGCGTGTACCCGGAGCGTTTTCACTCCGGCGGCAAAAGCGGCATCGATCATGGCGTAGAGATGGTCGATATGACTGTGGACATTGCCGTCGGAAACCAGCCCGATCAGGTGCAGTGCGGAGTTGTTGCCGATGACATTGGCAACGACTTTCTTCCAGACAGCTCCCTCAAAGAGCTTGCCGGATGAAACCGCTTCGCCGACCAGTTTGGCTCCCTGGGAAAATACCCGGCCGGAACCGATGGCATTGTGGCCGACTTCGCTGTTGCCCATGTCGGCATCCGAAGGCATACCCACTGCGGTACCGTGAGCTTTAAGTTTTGTGAAAGGATTTTCCGCCATCAGGGCATCAAAGACCGGAGTGTTGGCCTGTTTGACTGCATCGCCATCGGCAAATTTGCCGAAACCGACACCGTCGAGGATCGCCAGCACTACCGGACCGCGGCGGGGAGTGAATGAAGGATTGATTTCCAAAGCTTTGACCATGATAGTACTCTCTTTCTGTAAAAATGGTGTGATCAGCTGCGGTGTCCGGGTTTTTCGCTGCCGGAAATAAGTCCCTTTTTGGTGTTGGCACAGAAGTTGAGGAACTCCATCACCTCTTCTGTCGGGGGCAGCTCTTCCCGGATTTTGGCCAGAGCGTTGCTGGTGGAAAGACCGCTGCGGAAATAGATTTTGAATATCTGTTTGATATTGCTGATCTGTTCCGGGGTGTATCCGGCCCGCTGCAATCCGACTTTGTTGTACATCTTGACTCCGCCGTTGCGTCCTTCGGCGAGCATGAATGGCGGTACATCCTGGGAGAAGGCTGAACAGCCGGAAATGAATGCCAGTTTGCCTACCCGGGTGAATTGGTGGATCGCCACCAGACCGGAAAGGATCGCCCGGTCGTGAATTTCCGCATAGCCGCCGGCCACTGCCAGACTGATGAAGTGGATGTCATTGCCGATTTTGCAGTTATGGGCAACATGACTGCCATTCATAAACATATTGTTATTGCCGATGGTCGTTGCAGATTCCGGGGCGGTACCGGTGTGAATGGCTGTGCCTTCACGGAAAATATTGTTGTCGCCGACATTCAGATAGGTCGGCGCACCGGGCACGACTGAATGATCCTGCGCCGGCTGACCGAGGGCGGCAAAGGGATGCAGAGTATTGCATTTGCCGAGCGTGGTGTAACCATCCACATTACAGTGGGAAAGCAGACGGGTCCCGTCACCGATCTTCACATGAGGACCGACGTAACAAAGAGGACCGATTTCGACATCGTTTCCGAGAATTGCTCCGTCTTCAACGACTGCAGTTGGGTGAATCTTTGCCATAATTTCAACTCCGTTTTTCGATGGTTAAAGATATTCTTTATGTTAATATACTATCAAAAGTGCTTTCAGGCAAGAGAAAAACTTGTAAAAACTGCAATGAAACGCTATATTTTATAACATTATGTGTAACGAATGCGAAAAATTGCCTGAATTTGTATTGATCCTTGACCGGCTGCGCAGTGCCCACAATACCGGAAATATCTTCCGGATCGCAGAAGCACTGGGAGCAGGGGTGGCCGCTTGCGGTTATACCCCCTGTCCGCCGCATCCGAAACTGGAAAAAACGGCAATGGGAACCGATAAAAGTGTGCCGTGGCGGCACTTTGATACTTCGCTTCAGGCGGCGGAGCATTTCAAGGCCTCCGGTTATACGGTGCTGGCCGCTGAACCCGGCGGAAGTGAAGCCTGGGAAATGGAGTATGCATTTCCTCTGGCGGTGATTTTCGGCAACGAGGCTCTGGGGGTGTGTGAAGATACTTTGCAGATCGTTGACGGGATCGTTTCTCTGCCGATGCAAGGCAGTAAGGCTTCAGTCAATGTGGGCAATGCGGCGGCCGCTATTACCTATGCCATTGATGCCAAAAGGCGTGGAAAGTTGAAAATATGAGCGTGAAAATAAAGTTGCTGGGAAAAAATCTGGCTGATATCATGCCGGTGCTGACCGGTTTCGGATTGCAGTTGTGCGATTCGGAAGAGCCGGAGCTGATCATCACTTACGGCGGTGATGGAGCTTTGCTGGGGGCGGAAAGAGAATTTCCCGGCATCCCGAAACTGCCGCTGCGTGATGCGGCAACGGCACCGACCTGTCCGGTTCATTCGGCGGCAAAGGTCATCCGGGATTATCTTGAGGGAAATCTGGAACTTGTCCGGCTTCCCAAACTGCAGGCCGTTGCACCGGCGGGAAAATTGACCGGGATCAATGATCTGGTCATCAACTCTCTGGAAGCTGCCAGCGCATTGCGTTACCGGGTTTTTATCGATGACGAATTGTATGCGCAGGAGGTGGTCGGTGACGGAGTGTGTTTTGCCGGTGTGCATGGCAGTACCGCCTATTACCGGAGCATCACCAGGGGGATTTTCCGGGTGGGTGTCGGATTGGCTTTCAGCAACTCCACCGAGGCGGTCGATCATCTGGTGCTGCCGGAAAACAGCCGGGTGACAGTTGAGATACTCCGGGGGCCGGGAGTGCTGATGGCGGATAATGATCCGCAGAAACTTCAAGTGGAAGTCGGGGAAAAAGTTGTTTTGTCGCAAGGCGGTGAAACTGCTCTGGTTTGGGGATTGACCGGATTCATGTGTCCGGAATGCCGTTTTTTGCGGCATCATTTGCTTTTTCCGAATGAAAAGCGCAATTGAGTGCAGAGCCGTTTTTTACAATACACCGCCTGCAAGTTTATTTATTGATACGGATGGGATATGGCCAATAAAATAATCAAAGACCTCAACCGGGGCAGCGTGACAAAAACGATGATTCTTTTTGCCATGCCGCTGCTGTTTTCCGGTTTGATTCAAATGCTTTACAATACCGCAGACATGATCATTGTCGGTCATTTCGTCGGGACCCGGGGGCTGGCGGCCGTATCCGTCGGCGGTGATGTGATGCATTTTCTGGCATTTGCCGCTATGGGATTTGCCAATGCCGGACAGGTCATCATATCGCAATATCTCGGTGCCGGAATGCGGGAAAGAGCCGGAAAGTTGATCGGTACGCTTTTTACCTTTCTGCTCAGCACGGCCGTGATCCTCGGCATTTTGACCATCGTTTTCCGGGAACCGGTGCTGAATTGGGTCAATGCTCCGGCCGGAGAGACCCGGGATTATGCCATGAGTTATGTAGTCGTCTGCATGTCCGGCATGCTTTTTATTTACGGCTACAATATTGTTTCGGCAGTTTTGCGCGGCATGGGGGATTCCAAACATCCGCTGATCTTTGTCGCCGTTGCCGCATTTACCAATGTGGTGCTGGATCTGCTGTTTGTCGTGGTTTTCCAATGGGCGATATTCGGCGTGGCACTGGCAACGATTTTAAGTCAGGCGATCAGTTTTATCCTGTCGATAATCTTTCTTTACCGTCACCGGGTGGATTTCGGTTTTGACTTCAAACTCCGGAGTTTCAAGATCGATATGCAGGTGCTTGCTCCGCTGGTGAAACTGGGTGTTCCCATGCTGATGCAAAGTGCGGCGATCAGCTTTTCCATGCTTTATGTCAACAGTTACATCAACAGTTACGGTGAAGTGGCCGCGGCGATGAATGGTATCGGCAATAAAGTGGGTATGATCGTGAACATCATCAACTTTTCTTTTGCGGCGGCGGCCTCTCCCATGATCGGCCAGGCGATCGGAGCGGAATATTACTCCAGAGTACCGCGGGTTGTCGGCGTTTCTTTGGGAATAAATACAGCTATTTCAGTGATGATGGCGGTGGTATTGGTGCTTTTTCCGCGTTGGGTTTTCGGAATATTTACGGAGGATCCGGAGGTTATGGATCTGGCGATCGCCTATATCCCGGTGGCTCTCGTGCTGCTGGCCGGCAGTGCGGTGCGTCCGCCTCTGGGGGCATTGATCAACGG
The DNA here is from genome assembly GCA_017508015.1 of Lentisphaeria bacterium. Classification (GTDB taxonomy): domain Bacteria; phylum Verrucomicrobiota; class Lentisphaeria; order Victivallales; family Victivallaceae; genus UBA1784. Next base: position 8,001 of record JAFVZS010000115.1, on the reverse strand, counting down.
AGTGGGCAACTTCAAACTCAATTTTCTGGTCGGCATACTTGACGGGGTGGTGCTGCGCATCGGCTTGTCGGTGGTTCTGGGGGTGTATTGCGGATTCGGAATATTCGGATTCTGGTATGGACATGCCATTGCCGGATTCACACCGTTTGTTATCGGAAGCATCTATTATTTTACCGGCCGGTGGCGTACGCGCAAATATATTGTGAATTGATCCGGCAGAAAAGCGGCGCAAGCTGTTTCAAACAGTTGTAAGAATTTTTCAAATGACTTGGCTGAAAGCAATGGTTTCAGCTTGACTTTATTGAAGTACTTGCTATATTATTTAGAGATGGGATATTTAAACAGAAACAGTAGATAAGGAGATCACGAGCATGAAAAAAAGTTTTGTTTGGGCGGCAGTTTCTCTGTCTGCACTGATTTTTAGCGGCTGTACCACTGTTGAATCCACTCAGGTTTTCAACCGGATGGGATTGGGTACAGTGAATGAAAAAGCGGTTTGTCAGACTTTTGTGGAAATTCCCGGATATTTTCTTTTCGGATTGCCGATCGTTACCGGCAGTCCGGCCGGAGATGGCGAGTGGAGTTTATTCCGTTACAATCTGACGGCGACCAATGCGGTGCACCTGTTGACCAAAGAAGCCAAGAGCCGCCGGGCGGCCCGGGTGGTCAATGTACAGGTTTCCACCACTGAAACTTTTATTCTGCCGTTTTTAAGCAAACGGACGATCCAGGCTTCCGGAACGGGGGTGCGCTCCCGGGATGCTGCTGTCGATCAGGCCCGCCAAGAGTATGATGATCAGCCGTAAGGTAATACAGGATATCGCTGAAAATGAATGATACCGGCGGCAAAGTCAAAACATTTGTGCTGGATACCAATGTGCTGCTGCACAGTTCGGCCAGTGTTGAGTGTTTCAAGGATAACGATGTGGTTATTCCGATGGCAGTCATTGAGGAACTGGATAAATTCAAAAAGAATTCCGATGAATTGGGGAGAAATGCCCGCCGGGTGATCCGTTATCTTGACCGGTTGCGCGAGGAATTCCCAGGATGTGCCGGTGATCCGGAAAAGGGATTGCCGCTTTATTCGATCAGCAAAGAGACCAGCGGCAGGCTTTTCGTGATCAGTGCCGGGGCGGTGGATGAGCAGACCGTCAATGAAGCAGACAAAGCATTTGACAACGATCTGCTGCTGGATTCTCCGGATAACCGGATTTTACGGGTGGCGTGCTATTTGCGCAATCTCGGGCGCAAAGTGGTATTCATCAGTAAAGATATCAATCTCAGGCTCAAGGCGGATGCTCTGGGCTTGACTGTGATGGATTTTGAACGGCAGAAGGTCAAAAATTTTGACCGTTATACCGGATTTCAGGAAAGTTCTGTCGACAGTGTGCTGATCGATGAGGCGTACAGCAAAAAGGAGCTTGCCGGTGAAAAGTTTCCGGAGATGCTGGATAATGAATTTATCTGCCTTGCATCCGGCACGGATGAGAAAAAAAGTGTTATTTTGCGGAAACGCTCCGGCGGAGTGCTTGCCATGCTGCCGCACCGTGTCGAAAAGGTGTGGAATCTTGCTCCGCGGAATAAAGAACAGCGTATGGCTCTGGATCTGCTGCTTGATCCGGAAGTCAAACTGGTCACTTTGCTCGGCGGAGCCGGTACCGGCAAGACACTGCTGGCTCTGGCGGCGGCACTGCATCAGACTCTGCACGAAAATATTTACGAAAAGATTCTGGTTTCCCGGCCGATAATCCCATTGGGTAACGATATCGGTTTTCTGCCGGGAAGCAAAGAGTCAAAACTGGCCAGCTGGATGCAGCCGATATTTGACAATCTGGAATTTTTACTGGGCGGAGAGGAGGAACGCAAGCCGAAAAGTTCGTCGCGTTACTCTGTGGAAGGTTTGATGAATTCCCATAAACTGGATCTTGAAGCTCTGACTTATATCCGCGGCCGGAGTATTCCACGGCAGTTTATCATCATTGATGAGGCGCAGAATCTTACTCCGCATGAGGTAAAAACCATTATCAGCCGTTGCGGCAGTGATTCCAAAATGGTTTTGACCGGAGATCCGGCGCAGATCGACAATCCCTATCTGGATGCTTCCGGCAACGGATTGAGTTATACGGTGGATCGTTTGAAAGGCGAGTGTGTTTTCGGACATGTGACATTGCGGAAAAGTGAGCGCAGTGAATTGGCGGCATTGGCATCAAAAAAACTTTAAGAAAAGTAATGATGATCTTCAAGATTTTTTGAGGATTTTTGAATTTGCCTGATCTTGTCTCGATTTTGAGGCAGGAATTGTTTGTTGAAATCAACCCGGATGGATGAAAAATGTTCAGAATGAGTAAAAATTTCCTGTCGGCAGCGGTCATTTTTTTTGCATTGATCCTTCATGCACAGTGGTGGGATGATGGCAGTTTCAATTGGCACAACAGTACCGCTTTGGTGCCGGGGATCAGATACGCGCATTTGAAAAAAGATCAGCCGCGGATCATGGAAATCTGGATAATGCAATTGGATTTGAAAATGGATTTCCGTTTTCATGTCAGCAAAAAAGCGGCAGAATATGGAGAGAAAATTCCAACGCATCCGCATTTGAATATCCACACCAAACGACAGAGAACCATGGATTTTATGAGTGCTTTGCGCAGTGAAGGATTCAACGTGGTCGCCGCTGTCAATGCTGCTCCGTGGAGTCCGTGGGATAAGGTTTACAGCCCGTATGCCACCAATCTGGGACTGCTGATTTCCGATGGTGAGATCGTTTCACCGGTCAGAAAGAACCGTCCGTCATTTATCGTTTATAAAGATGGCCGGTGTGAGTTGCGCTGTGTCGGTGAGAATGAGGATCTTTCCAATATTGAACAGGCGGTGAGCGGATTCGGTTTCGCTCTGATCGCCAATGAGGTACAGCCCAGTGGAAATTCACTGGCCCCCCGGACCGGATTCGGTTTGTCGGCCGATAAGCGTTATTTGTATTTACTGGCAGTTGACGGCCGTCAGCCGTTTTTCAGCATGGGCTGTACGGTAAAAGAGGTCGGGGCAATGCTCAAGTTTTTCGGTGCGGCCGACGGGGTCAATATGGATGGCGGCGGATCCAGCAGTTTTGTAATCTGGAACGGTACGGAACCGCAGATGCTCAACCATCAGCCGAATGGCGGTATCCGGGCGGTCGGTGCATCTCTTGCAATATCAATAAGATAATTGGAGTTCATTGATTATGAGTGATCAGAAAACTGTGGAATTTGACGGGATCCGTTTGAATTTACCGGATTTTCCGGAAAAAACAGCTGTGGAGCCGGAGAAATCTACCGGAGAGAAAAGCATTCCGGTTGAGCCGGTCGTTGAAAAAGAAACTGCTGAAACTGCGGTTGATGCATCTGATACGGTGGAAAGTGCTGTCGAAGAGCTGGAAATTTGTTTGAGAGCCCCGGTCGTGATCCCGGATGAGCCGGAAGCGGCGAATGATTCTTGCGCAATGGAAGAGTCTGCCAAAGCAGACACCACAGAAAAAGTTCAGGAAGAACCGCTTGAAAACAGCACCCCGGAAACGCCGGCAGTCCCGGAAGCATCTCCATCTCCGGCAGCGGTTGTTCCCAAAGTTTTGAAAACTCCGCCTCCGCCCTCGGCTGCACTGCCCAAGGCCCAGGATATTTTTGCGGATGTGCCGCTCAAAATCAAAAAGGCTCCGGTCCGGGCGATTTTGCTTGAGGATGAAGATTGCGGAACCGGCAAAAAACGCCGCAAAACCGGTTGCCTGATCGTCGTGATATTGCTGCTGCTGATTGCCGGTGGTGCCGGATTTGTCTGGTGGAAACACCGCCCGTGGGCCGAAATGCAGCTTCAACGTGGCAAAGAACTGGTACATTCCAAAATAAACGGCGGTCAATCTCAAACTGACAGCAAAGAAAGCGGCAATGCCGCAGGCGAAACTTCAGAACCGCCTGCCTCAACAGCTCAGTGATCACCATGGCAGGAGGGGGCTGTTGCAAAACTTCAAAAAAGGTTAGCAACAGCTCCTTGGTTTTTGGCAATTTCCGGAAACACTCTGTCGATTATTTGCCGATACAGAATTTGTGGAATATTTTATCCAGCAGATCCGGAGCCGTGGTGCGTCCGGTTATTTCGCCGATTTTTACCGAGGCATCGGCCAACTCTGCGGCGGCAAGTTCATAATCCCCGGCGTTGAATGAATCTTCAGCCCGGTTCAAAAATTCCAGAGAGTTTTCCAACAGTGTTGCACTGCGGGCGTTGACGGCGACTTCCGGGATATCCGGAGCGGCACCGGCAAAGACGATCTTTTCAAATTCATCAAAGAGTGATTCCAGATTCTTGCCGGAACGGGCCGAAATTTGCACTGTCGGCAAGCCGGTCGGCGGCAGATTTCCGCAGTCGGCAATATCACATTTATTCCAGACGGCGATCAAACCGGGGGCATTCCGGTCGATCGAATCAACTTCCAGCTGCCGGTCATTGACGGAAGCATCCAACAGCCAGAAGGTCACCATACCGGCTTTGATCGAACGGAATGAACGCTCAATGCCCATTTTTTCGATGGGGTCATCGCTTTCGCGCAGACCGGCAGTGTCGGTCAGATTCACTCCGATGCCCCGGATGACAGCAGAGGATTCCACCGTGTCTCTGGTTGTGCCGGGAATGGCACTGACGATCGCCCGGTCAAAGCCGACTATGCGGTTCAGCAAACTGGATTTGCCGGCGTTGGGTTTGCCGGCGAGAACCACCTGTATGCCGTCGCGGATGATGCTTCCGGCCCGGCCGGTGGAAATCAGTTCCCGGATCGTATTGCGGGTACGGGCGATTTTTTCGGGTACGGAGTTGTCAAAATCCAGCTCTTCATCCGGGAAATCGAGCCGGGATTCACATTCGGAACGCAGAGTGATGACCAGATCATACAACTCATCGATTCTGGAACTCAGAGAACCGGCCAGCTGTTTTTCGGCCATGTGCAATGCATTTTCACTGGATGACGATATCAGATCGGCAACCGCTTCAGCCTGAAGCAGATCAAGTTTGCCGTTTAGAAATGCACGGCAGGTGAATTCACCCGGTTCTGCCAGACGGCATCCGGAAGAAAGCAGCTTTTTCATGACGGCATCGGCGGCCGCTGCCCCGCCGTGACATTGCAATTCGACGACATCATCTCCGGTGTAGCTGTATGGAGCTTTCATATAGACGGCCAGAGTCGGATCCCCGGCTACTTCCCCCAGCATCATGCGGCGGACATCGGCGGCGGAAAGCGGTTTGCGTCCCTGCCACACCCGGTTGGCGATCTCCAGCACCTGCGGGCCGGAAAGGCGGATCACGGTTACTGCACCGCCTACAGCACTGGCCGGAGCGGCGATGTTATCACTCTGATTCATGAATCATTCTCCTGACTGATCTGCAAGCAATGCCCGGAAATATGCCAACTGTTTTTCCGCCCGGGCAATTCCGCCGGGCAGTTGGGCATGACGGAAATATTGCAGTGCTTCGCTGACATCGCTTTCGGCGGCCCGCAGATTGCCCAGTGCGTAGTGCAGCCGGGCCCTGACCATCAGAATATCGGCCAGTTGCAAAGCGGTGGCATTGACCGGCATCGGAGTGCCGGCAATGATCGTTTTCGCACCGAGAACGGCGGCGGATTCAAAGCGGAAGTTATCCAGCAGATTTCCGGCATAGGCGCAACGGATATCTACCGGAAAATCCTGTGAAGCAAAGTGTTGGATCAATTCCGGCAGGGCGTTGCGCAACTGCGGATAGCGCATGGCAAGATCCAGTGCCGTAAAGTGGAAAAGGGGATTTTCCGGCAGATGGCCGATGAAAGATAAGACCAACTCCCAGGCGTCCTGTATGCGGTTCAGGTTTTCCATGGCAAAGATGGCCATACGCATTGCCTGGGCGTTTCCCGGATCAGCATCCAGCACTGCGCAGGCACTGTCGATGGTGCGTGCCATATTGCCCGAACGCATATTCTGCTGCATGGTGTATATCAATGGTGCGATCCGCCGCTGAAGCGGGGTGTCGAGTTTTCCGGAGTAATGAACTCCGATCGCTTCCGGCAGATCGACCGCTTCCCCGCGCCAGAGGATCATGCCGCCCTTATCCATAAGAAAAGCCATGGGAAAGATCATTGCTGTCGCGCGCATGTATTCCGGAGTCAGTTTGCGGTCGGTATCCACTGCCAGACGGAAACGGATATCCGGAAAGTTGCGGCGGAGAGCCTCGGCTTCGGAAATGCTGTCTGGAGTGATGGCACAAAAAAGCACCTTGCCGGCATATTGTTTGCGGAGAGATTCCAGCATGCTGACCGTATTGGCGGTATCCCGGGAGCCGGTAAGCATGAAAACGATGGCCCGTAATTCCGGAATGTTTTGCTGTAATTCAGGTTTGACAGCCCCTAACGGCATCGGGGAACAATCGATCCAGCGCAGTTGGCTGGCGGCTTCTCCGGGGTTGTCACCGGGCAGAACGGCGTGAAGCATCGTGACTGCGGTGCATAATCCGGTCAACAGTAATTTTTTTATCATAATTACGGGGATATCCTTCAAAAAATTGATCAGGTTGTTTCTATATATAAGGTAATACGTTGGGCGGGGATTTTCAAGTTCTCAGACAGAGAATGGAGAATATCTTGCAAAATAATGTTTTTTTTAAGAAAAAAATTTGCAAAAATGAAAGAATCATGCTATTTTAAATGAAATTCCGCGAGAATTGTGTTTTTTTGAAGGCGGCACACCCGATCATCGTGCCCGGCCGCAAAAAGAGCATTCCCCGGAATGGTGACGCGTACCGGATGGTGCGGCGGATCGCTTGAGAATCTGAAATGGATTTTCTGAGGTGGTGGATACTGGAGGCAGTTGAAGTCATCTTGCTGAAGTGCGAAAAATGGCAGCAATTCACCGTCATTATCATGTGTCCGCACAAGCTCTGACAAAAACGGTTTTTTATCAGGTAGTAAAAATGAAAACTTATTTGGCTAAAGTTGGCGAGATCAAGCCGGAATGCTTGCTTTTCGACGCTTCCGAAATGCCCGTCGGCCGTTTGGCAGTCCGTATTGCCAATGCCCTTCGCGGCAAAGATAAACCGACCTATACTCCGCATATCGATACCGGAGCATTCGTCATTGTCATCAACGCTTCCAAAGCGGTCTTTACCGGTCACAAGAATGAGCGTAAAGTCTACGTTGATTACTCCGGTTACAGCAGCGGCCGTACTGAAACGACTGCGGAAAAAGTCCGTGAAACTCATCCTGAGCGTCTGATCAAGGATGCGGTTTGGGGAATGATGCCGCATGGTCGTCTGGGCCGTGCTCAATTTGCGAAACTCAAAGTTTATGCCGGTGCTGATCATCCGCACGCTGCGCAGAAACCCGTTAAAGTCAATCTGGAGAAGTAAACCATGGTCAAGAAAAGTGATGTTGTTCTGGCAACCGGCCGTCGCAAATGCGCCGTGGCCCGTGTCCGTTTGACTCCCGGCAGCGGCAATGTGGTGGTCAATGGCAAACCGATGGCGGATTACTTTACCAGTGAATCCCTCTGCGGTTTTGTCAATCAGGTTTTCACGGTCAGTGAAACAGTTGGTAAATTTGATATTGCGGCCAATTGCGATGGCGGCGGTATGGCCGGTCAGGCCGGTGCTCTGCGCCACGGAATCACCCGTGCTCTGATCAACTATGACGAAGAGTTGCGTGCGGTGCTGAAAAAAGCCGGTATGGTTACTCGCGATTCCCGGGTTAAAGAACGTAAGAAATCCGGTCAGCCGGGTGCCCGTCGCCGGTTCCAGTTCTCCAAACGATAAAAATATTTGGGAAAATCTGGCGATGGCAGCTTGACAAAACCGGTTTTCCCATGTATATTATAACATCGTTAAAAAAAGAACGTTGCACCCATAGCTCAATTGGATAGAGCGTCTGGCTACGGACCAGAAGGTTAGGGGTTCAAATCCCTTTGGGTGTACCAAATATTAAAGAGCAGAAACGCAAGTTTCTGCTCTTTCCTTTTG
>JAFVZS010000114.1 GCA_017508015.1 Lentisphaeria bacterium | reverse complement strand
CTCTTGCCAAATCGGCGGACTCAAGCTCGGTCGAGTATGGTTATACACTCCCTCGTTTTCGCCTTGATTTGGCTGCGACCTTGCCTCGCACTGCATCCACCGGTCGAATCTAACTTTTTTCAGTTGCTAAAACAGCCTGCGGTGTAGGCTTGCGGGTAATCTCGCGCCTTGCTCCTGCGCCGCAACAGTCGGGTACACAGTACACTCCTGTTGCGTACTCATCGCAAAACCCGACCGTCCTTTCGCAATCCATCCATCAGTCTTCGCATAAAGCTGCGCCCTGACAAGCCGGTTGGAACTGACCCATGCAGATCCGGTTGAAAAATCACAACTTCTGTGATATACTTTAATACATCACCGAAATGTTCATTTATCCCCCCTCTGCCTGGATTTCACAAAATTCGGGACATTACCAAAAATTAAAGAAAAAAATTGTAAGTTGCATATTTTTATGCTTGTAAAGGACTTTTTTCAGCATTATATTATATGATTTAGGATTCTCTGTGATTCAGGGAAAATGTATGTTTCTTAACGGTGTGGGCGGCAGAGAAAGGAAAGTTCCGTCCGTAAAAAGTCAGAAAGGTCAACCATCATGAAAAAGGCAGCTGTAGCCGATGCGACATTGAGAGTGTGCGAAAGCACCGGATGTACGCTGGGTTTCAAGGAGAAAATCGAGATCGTCAAACAGCTCGACCGATTGTGTGTCGATGTGATCGAGACGGCTCCGCTGCTTAATGGTAAATCTGATGTGCTTTTTCTGCATACCATTGCCCCGCTGACCAAAAAATGCACGCTCAGTTGTGCCGTTCCGCTGGATGATGCCATGGTTGAGTTGAGCTGCAAGGCGGTCAGCAAGGCTGCCAGACCCCGTTTGAATATAGTCGCTCCGGTTTCTGCGGTGCAAATGGAGTACCATTGCCACAAGAAACCCGACGCAGTGCTGGAAAAAATTGCGGCAGTTACCGCCATGGTGCGGGCCGCCGGTATAGAAACAGAAGTTTCTTTTGCCGATGCCACCCGGGCGGAAAAAGATTTTCTGGTTTCGGCAGTCAAAACGGCAGTTTCCGCCGGGGCGCAGATCATTACCATCTGTGATTCAGCCGGAGTGATGCTGCCCGGTGAGATGTCAGATTTTATTTCTGCTTTGCGTAAAGATGTGCCGGAACTGGAAAATCTGGTGCTTTCAGTAGAGTGTGCCGATGAGCTGCATCTGGCCCCGGCGTGTGCCATCAGCTGCATCCGGGCCGGAGCCGGTCAGATCAAAACTGCTGTCGGGGTCGCCGGACGTCTGGAATTGCAGGCCCTTGCCGATCTGTTGAAAGTCAAAGGTGAGGCATTGGGGATCACCACTTCGCTCAACCGCACGGCCTGTTCATCGATCATCAACAATATCAGCAGCATTATCAACGGCAAAGTTTCTGTCGCTCCGGAAAGCCGGATACCGGAATCACACCAGGGGGATTGGAAACTTTCCGGCAGCGATGACATGACGGCCATCGGTGAGGCGGTGAAAAAGCTCGGTTATGAACTTTCTGCGGAAGATTTGGCCAATGTTTACAATGAGTTTCAGCGGATCGTTCAAAAAAAAGAGCTTGGAGCCAAAGATCTGGATGCGATCGTCGCCACGGTCGCCATGCAGGTGCCGCCGACTTATACGTTGAAAAGCTTCGTGATCAACAGCGGCAATGTCATTACTTCCATGGCGCATGTGGTATTGCTGAAAAATGGTGAAGAGGTGCAGGGCTTCAGCATGGGTGACGGGCCGATCGATGCGGCGTTTTTATCCATCGAGAATATTCTGGGCCGGCACTTTGAACTTGATGATTTTCAGATAACGGCGGTCACAGAGGGGCGTGAAGCGGTCGGTTCCGGAATCGTCCGGTTGCGTTCCAACGGCAAATTGTATTCCGGTAAAGGAATTTCCACAGACGTTATCGGCGCCGGGATCCGGGCTTACGTGGATGCACTCAACAAAATCTGCTATGAGGAGAATAATTGATCATGAAACTCTCCTTTTCAACCAACCGCTGGAATGATTTCAGTTTTGAGCAGTTTATCGACATCGCTGATGAATACCGTTTTCAGGGAATTGAAATTCACGATGTCCACGCTGTATTTGATGTTGCCGAACCGGGAAAGATCACTGCGCTTTACCGCAGATTGATGGAAAAACGTCTGTCAATATCCTGTATCGATCTGGTGTCGGATATCGTAAGTGCCGGTGATGCTGCTCTGGAAGAGCTGGTACTGGCTCTGGATGCTGCCAAAAGAGTTCATGCTCCAAATATCCGTATCAAAACGGCATGCTGCGATGATAATGTTGCCGCAGCGGTGGAAAAATTTCTGAGTGTGGCATTGCCGCTGGCCGAAAAAGCCCGGATCACGCTGTTGATGGAAACCGTCGGGCCATTTGCCGATACTTCCAGATTGCGGGCACTTTTTGAATCATTTATCAGCGATAATCTGGCGGCTTTGTGGGATTTGCACTATCCCTTCCGTATGCATGGTGAAGCTCCGGAAGAAACGATCCGCAACCTCGGCGCGTATGTCCGCCACGTTCATATGAAAGATTCGGAAAGTGCTGATAAGCCGACTCTGGTCGGCGAAGGTTCCCTGCCGATCGAAGCGATCATGAATGCTTTGAAGTCGGTGAATTATGACGGATTTATTTCCATCGAGTGGGATCCGGCATGGGATGAAGTCAGTGATATAGATATCATCTTCCCGCACTTTATCAGTTATATGAGCCGTTATGAACTGGCCAGAATGCGTACTTTGCTCTATGACAACAATGCGCACACCGGCAAATATGTCTGGAAAAAGGAAACTCTGATCGAAAAGACCTTTTCGCAGGTGCTGGATACTATGGTAAAAGAGTTTCCGGATCATCTGGCATTCAAATATACCACGCTGGATTATACCCGGACTTATTCGGAGTTCCGCGATGATGTGGATCAATTTGCCCGTTCTCTGATCTCCATGGGGGTTAAACCCGGCAGTCATGTCGCGGTGTGGATGACCAATTTGCCGCAATGGTACATCGCTTTCTGGGCGACGACCAAGATCGGTGCAGTGCTGGTGACGGTAAATACGGCGTATAAGATCGCTGAAGCGGAATATCTGCTTAAGCAGTCAGATACCCACACACTGATTCTGGAAAAGGGCTGGCGGGATTCTGATTATGCCGGAATCATCGCCCAATTGTGTCCGGAATTGGAAAAGACGCTTCCCGGTTCACCGCTTCACTCCCGCCGGCTGCCTTTCCTGCGCAATGTGATCACCGTCGGCTACCGTCAGAAAGGGGCGATCACCTGGGAAGATGCATTGCTGCGGGCAAAAAGTGTACCGGCCGAGGAGTTGCGCCGCCGTGCCGATGCGGTGGATATCCACGATGTGTGCAATATGCAGTATACTTCCGGTACGACCGGTTTCCCCAAGGGAGTGATGCTTACGCATTATGGTGTGGTCAACAATGGCAAATGTATCGGTGACCGCATGGATCTTTCCACCGCTGACCGCATGATGATCGAAGTTCCGATGTTTCACTGCTTCGGTATGGTGCTGGCGATGACGGCGAGTATGACTCATGGGGCGACATTGCTGCCGCTGCCTTATTTTTCTGCAAAACCGGCTCTGGCATGCATCAATCAGGAAAAGATCACCTGTTTCCACGGGGTGCCGACGATGTTTATCGCGCTGCTGGGACATCCGGACTTCCCTAAAACGGATTTCTCCTGTATGCGTACCGGCATCATGGCCGGTTCACCGTGTCCGATATCAGTGATGCAGGATGTTATTGACAAAATGCACATGACCGAAATCACGATCGTCTACGGTCAGACGGAAGCTTCACCGGGATGCACCATGTCTACAACCAGCGATCCGATCGAGGACCGCGTGGCAACGGTCGGCCGTGATCTGCCGGAGATCGAGAACCGCATTGTCGATCCGGAAACCGGCCGCGACCTGCCGGATAATGAGATCGGTGAATTTGTCACCCGCGGTTATCATGTGATGAAAGGTTATTACAAAATGCCGCGGGAAACAGCGGCGGCGATCGATGCCGACGGCTGGCTGCATACCGGGGATCTGGCGTTGCGCACCCCGGAAGGAAATTATAAGATCACCGGCAGGCTCAAGGATATGATCATCCGCGGCGGAGAGAATATTTATCCCAAAGAGATCGAAGAATTTATCTACACCCACAGCAAGGTGGAAGATGTTCAGGTCATCGGCATACCTGATAAGCAGTTGGGTGAGGAAATTTTAGCTGCGGTGATTTTAAAACCGGGCGAGACGATGACCGCCGCTGAATTGCAGGATTATGTGCGGCAGAATATGGCCAAACACAAAGTGCCCCGTTATGTGGATTTTGTGGAAACTTTTCCGCAGAATGCCGCCGGCAAGATCCTCAAATACAAGATGCGTGAAGATGCCGCCAAGCGGTTGAATATCGCCAGAGTTGACGGCATTGTGGCAGACTGAAAAGGTGATTAAGGATAATTTTATTATGGGTAAAGAAAAGCAATTTGTTACCATGGATGGTAACGAGGCGTGTGCTTATGCGGCATATGCCTTTACTGAAGTGGCGGCGATCTATCCGATAACCCCCTCCAGTCCCATGGCCGGTAAGACCGATGCCTGGTCAGCGAAAGGTAAAAAGAATATTTTCGGTCAGAGTGTGACTCTGGTGGAAATGGAGTCGGAAGCCGGAGCGGCCGGAGCGATCCACGGATCGCTGGAAACCGGTGCGCTTTCCACAACATTCACCTCATCGCAGGGCTTGCTGTTGATGATTCCGGTCATGCACCGTATTGCCGGTGAAAGACTGCCGGGGGTGTTGCATGTTGCTTCCCGTACGGTCGGTACTCATGCTTTGTCTATTTTCGGAGATCATTCAGATGTGATGAATTGCCGTCAGACCGGTTTTGCCATGCTTTCCACCGCCAATTCACAGGAGATCATTGATCTTGCACCGGTGGCACATCTGGCGGCAATAAAAGGCCGTATCCCGTTTTTGCACTTCTTTGATGGTTTCCGCACCTCACATGAGATGAGCAAGGTTGAACTTATCGACTATGAAGATTATGCAAAGATGCTGGATTTTGATGCAGTCGATGCTTTCCGGGCGCAGGCACTCAATCCGGAACATCCCCGTTTGCGTGCGACAGTGCAAAACGGTGATATTTTCTTTCAGGTCCGGGAGGCGAACAACCGTTTTTACAGCGAATTACCCGCTATTGTCCAGGAATACATGGATAAGATTTCCGCATTGACCGGCCGCAGTTACCATCTTTTTGACTATTATGGTGCGCCGGATGCAGAAAAAGTGATTATTGCCATGGGATCGGTCTCCGGAGCGGTGAAAGAAACGGTGGATTATCTCAATGCTCACGGCGGGAAATGCGGATTTTTGCAAGTGCGTTTGTTCCGGCCGTTTTCTGCGGCACACTTGCTTGCCGCTCTGCCGGAAACGGTCAAAAAAATTGCGGTACTGGATCGCTGCAAGGAAATGGGCAGTGCCGGTGAGCCGCTTTATCAGGATGTCTGCACGGTTGTTGCCGGTGCCGGGAAACAGATCAAAGTTATCGGCGGCCGTTACGGACTTTCCAGCAAAGATGTGGATCCATCCCAGATCGCCGCAGTTTACAAACATCTGGATGAGCCCGAACCATTCGGCAATTTTACGATCGGTATCGAGGATGATGTAACTCATCTGTCATTGGCTTCCGGTGGAGATCTTTATCCGGATGACGAGAGTCAGGTGTGCTGTAAATTCTGGGGATTGGGGTCGGATGGTACTGTCGGAGCCAATAAGAGTACGGTTGAGATCATCAACGCCCATACTCCGAAATTCGCTCAGGCATATTTTGAATATGATGCCAAAAAGTCATTCGGTGTGACCAAGTCTCATTTACGTTTCGGAGACAAGCCGATACGTTCATCATATTATGTCAAATCGGCGGATTTCATCGGCTGTCACAATGAAACTTACATCCGGCAGTATGATGTTGCCGGTGAATTGAAAAATGGCGGCACACTGCTGTTGAATACATCGCTGGATTTTGCCGGTTTGGAAAAACTTATTCCGGCATCCGCCAAGCGGGTTCTGGCGGAAAAACAGATCAATTTCTATACGATAGATGCGGTTTCCATTGCCGCCGGATTGGGGTTGGGCAACCATTATAATCTGGTATTGCAGTCGGCGTTCTTCCATCTGGTGAATATCATTCCCGGTGATGAAGCGGATTCCTACATGAAAGATCTGGCCAAACGCACCTATTTCGCCAAGGGAGACGAAGTGGTTGCCCGCAACTGGGCGGCGATCGATGCCGGAGCAAAAGCCTTTGTCAAAATTGAAATACCCGAAGCATGGAAAAGTGCGGCCGATGAGGTTGAATGTGTTGATTCACTGCGTCCGGATGTGGTGAAAAATATCGCCGACCCCATCAACCGGCAAAAAGGTGATGACCTGCCGGTGAGTGCATTCAAAGGTTATGAAGACGGCGTGATCGACATGGGCCTGACCGCTTATGAAAAACGTGGAATTGCCGTGAATGTGCCGGTTTGGGATGCATCGAAATGTATCCAGTGCAACCGCTGTTCACTGGTTTGTCCCCATGCGGTGATCCGTCCTTATCTGCTTGATGAAGCGGAAAACCGTACCAAGCCTGCCGGATTTGATACTCTGGAAGTGCGCGGTAAGGCCGGATTGTATTTCTCTTTGCAGACCAGTTTTGCTGATTGCACCGGCTGCGGAGCGTGTGTCAATGCCTGTCTGGCCATGGATAAAGCTCTGACGATGAAACCGTACCGGGAAACCGGCAATCGCATGGAGTTGTGGGATTATGCCCAAAAATTGAGTGACAAAGGTGATATCTTTGATGTGTGGACGATCAAAGGCAGTCAATTCCGTCAACCGCTGTTGGAATTCTCTGCGGCATGTGCCGGATGCGGCGAAACGCCTTATGCCAAATTGCTCACCCAGCTTTTCGGTGATCACGTTTACTGGGCCAATGCCACCGGTTGTTCGCAGGCGTGGGGCTCCCCGATGCCGGGAATCCCTTACACAACCAATAAAGCCGGCCGGGGACCGGCATGGAGCAATTCGCTTTTTGAAAACAACGCTGAATTTTCACTGGGTATGGCTCTTTCAGTCAAGCAGCAGCGTGCCAAAGCCAAAATGCGGGTCGCGGAATTGCTGACGATGGAAATTCCGGAAAATGTGCGCATTGCCGCTGAAGAATTTATGGCGGCCTTTGATAAGATTGCGGAATCCCGGATGGCGGCAGATAAACTTTGTGCGGCACTTGAGGGTATGGATAATTCTCTGGCGCAGGAAATTTTGAAACACAAAGACATGCTGGCCAAAAAGACATTCTGGATGTTCGGCGGTGACGGCTGGGCCTATGACATCGGTTTCGGCGGTCTTGATCATGTGGTGGCCAGCGGAGAAAACATCAATGTACTGGTGGTTGATACCGAGGTTTACAGCAATACCGGCGGTCAGTCATCCAAGGCGACTCCCATCGGTGCGGTGGCGCAATTTGCCAGTTCCGGTAAAAGCAGTCCGAAAAAGGATTTGGGGGCGATTTTCATGACTTACGGCAATGTTTATGTTGCTCAGGTGGCCATGGGAGCTGATCCCAATCAGTTGATCAAAGCGATCCGTGAGGCCGAAGAATTTAACGGCCCGTCGGTTATCGTGGCCTATACACCGTGTCTTTCCCACGGTCTGAGATGCGGCATGGGGTGTGCGCAGGATGAGATGAAGCGTGCGGTGGAAGCCGGATACTGGATGCTCTACCGTTATAATCCGGCCAAAGAGAAACCTTTTACGCTGGATTCCGGGGCTCCGGAGAGTTCTTATACGGAATTTCTTGCCGGAGAGACCCGTTATGCGGCATTGAAACGCACGTTTCCGGATAATGCCGGGAGCTTTTTTGCCCGGGGGGCCAAAGAGGCAGCGGAAAAATATTTGCGTTACAAAAAAATGGAAGACAACCAGTAATGGGTACTGGCTGCTAAATTATAAGGATAGAAAAAATGGCAGACAAACAGGAGAATGTGCCGTCCAATGTATTTGGCGGCAAAAATGTGGCAGAAGAGCTTAAACTCACAGGCAAGCGAATCAGCGAGGCGCGCAAAGCACTCGGAATCAGCATTCGTGAGATGGCGATTTTGCACAACATTACTGAGTCTGACTATCTTTTGCATGAAAACGGAGAAGCTGACTCCTCATTTTCGTTTCTGCTCAAAACTGCCGAAAGATTCGGCATGGATATCAATGCCCTTATTACCGGAGAATCGCCGCGGTTGAGTTTTTATACTTTGACCCGCAAAGTTTCCGGTAAAAGGGTGGAACGCAGTCCGAATTTCGAGTATTTTCATCAGGCGGCATCCATGAAAAACCGCATCGCTGAACCATTCGTCGTGCGTGCCCCGTATATGGGAGAGGATGCTTCTGTGCATTTATCCACCCATGCCGGTCAGGAATTTGATTATGTTTTGACCGGCAAGCTGAAAATTCAGCTTGAGGATAAAGTTGAGATACTTGAAGCCGGTGACAGTGTCTACTATGACAGCCGTCATCCGCACGGCATGGTGGCGGTCGGCGGGCAGGATTGTACTTTTCTGGCGGTGGTGATGAAATCCAGTGATGCCACTCTGCCGGAAAAAGTTCATCGCGAGATCGTGGAAGCACCGGTTGACAAAAGTGACTTGATCTATCACCGTTTTATGGATGAAACGATCGATGAAAACGGTTTGCTTACCGCAGTGAAGTTCAACATTCCGGAGAACTTCAACTTTGCCTATGATGTATTGGATGAATTGGCCAAAAAACATCCGTCCGGCCGGGCAATGCGTTATGTTTCGGCGGATCAGAGCGTGGTCAAAGACTTTACCTACAAGGATATTTCAGAATTATCCCAACAGGCGGCCAACTACTTTACCTCTCTCGGCATCAAAAAAGGCGACCGGGTGCTGCTGATCTTGAAGCGTCACTATCAATATTGGTATGTGATCAATGCTTTGCACCGGATCGGTGCGGTGGCGATCCCTGCGCCCAACCAGCTGCTGGCCAAAGATATCGAATACCGGTTGAAGAGTGCCGAGGTGCGCATGGTCGTGACCACTACGGAAAAAGCGGTGATCGATTCCGTCAATGAAGCATGTAAAAATGTGTCGACGGTTGAATTGAAAGTTTCGGTAAACGGCAGTGTTGACGGCTGGCACGATTTTGACAGTGAATTGGAGCGTTTCAGCAAGGTATTCCCCCGTCCGGCGGATCACAAGGTCAGTGATCCGATGCTGATGTTCTTTTCCAGCGGCACATCCGGTTATCCCAAGATGGTGCTGCATGATCATGCATATCCGCTTGGTCACATCATGACCGCCAGATGGTGGCTCAATGTTCAGCCCGGTGAATTGCATTTTACCATCAGCGATACCGGCTGGGGCAAATCCGCATGGGGAAAACATTACGGACAATGGCTCTGTGAAGCCCAGGTTTTTGTCTTTGACTTTGACCGGTTCCATGCGGATGAGATATTGCCGATGTTCAAAAAGCATAATATTTCCACCTTCTGTGCTCCGCCGACGATGTACCGCTTTTTCATTAAAGAAGATTTGAGCAAATATGATTTTTCAACGCTCAAATATGCGGCAACTGCCGGAGAGGCTCTCAACCCGGAAGTATTCCACCAGTTCTACAATGTTACCGGCTTGAAGATCATGGAAGCTTTCGGCCAGACGGAAACGACCATGTCGCTGGGAAATCTGGTCGGTACAGTACCGCAGCCCGGTTCAATGGGACGTCCCAGTCCGCAATATCCGATTGTGCTGCTGGATGCTGATTGCAACCCGGTGGCCGCCGGCGAAACCGGGGAAATCTGTATCAAGGCGGATAAGGTCGGGGAGATCCCCGGACTTTTCTGCGGTTACAACCGGGATCCGGAACGTACCGCAGAAGCATGGCATGACGGTTATTATCATACCGGTGATGTGGCATGGTGTGATGAAAACGGCTGTTACTGGTATGTCGGGCGCAGTGATGATGTGATCAAAACTTCCGGTTACCGGATCGGGCCGTTTGAAGTGGAAAGTGTCATTATGGAATTGCCGTATGTTCTGGAGTGTGCTGTGACCGGTGCGCCTGATCCGGTGCGCGGTCAGGTCATCAAGGCATGGATCATGCTGACCAAAGATACGGTTCCTTCGGATGAATTGAAAAAAGAGATCCAGGATTATGTCAAGGCGCACACAGCTCCGTACAAATATCCCCGTTTGATCGAGTTTGTGGATAGTCTGCCCAAGACGACCAGCGGCAAGATCCGCCGCACAGAATTGCGCAACAAATAAGTTGCGCAATTCTGAATTGCGATATTGGCCGGTGGCAAAACCTGACAAATGGTATGCCCCGGCCTTCATTTTTCAGATTCTGATGCTGACGAAACTGCAGATGACGGAGAATACCGGGTGGGTTCCCGTGGTTTTTCAGTTGAAAAAATTTTATTTCATGCTATATTTTGAGCGTGACAGCAATTATTGAAAAAGAGAGGTGATTTATGTCTTTGGCTTATGCTACCGGTTTGGTTGTCCGTCTGTTTTTGCTGCTGACGCCGTTTTTTATTTTGTCAGTATTTGTGGCAACCTGTGATGCAATGGAGTTGAAAGCACGCCGCAGTTTGGCTTTGCGTACCGGAATGGCGGTGATTTCTGCTTCGCTGATATTGTATCTTTTCGGCAAAATTATTTTTGACTGTCTGGGAATTTCACTCAATGCGTTTCAGATCGGAGCCGGATTGGTTTTGATGCTCAACGGAATCGACATGGTTCGCAGTTCACTGCCCAGAAACCGTCAAATATCCGAAGAGGGTGATCCATCGGTCGTGCCGCTGGCAATTCCCACTACGGTCGGGCCCGGTACGATCGGTACGTTGCTGGTTATGGGAGCATCTGCCGGCAGCCGTGCACTTGAATCCGGAGTTTCCCGCTGGTTTATGTCGATAACGGAGTTGTGTGCGATATTTATTGCCGGAGCCGGAGTAACGGCAATGCTCTATTTTTCGGAAAGGATCAATAAGCTGCTCAAGGATAAAGGTGTACGGATCTTGAGCAAGCTTACCGGCATGTATATTGTGGCCTTGGCCGCGCAGATCATCTTTGATGGTGTACGCGGTTTTCTCGGCATTGCCTGAATTTGAACCGGCAGTTGCAAGAGACCGTTTTTTATATTGAAAAAATTCTGGCAAGATTTATTGCCATGTGCCGCAGATTTTTTTCAGTGGCGGCGATGGCTTCATCGAGAGTTGCCGGGCCGCGGGCAATACTGAAACAAGCGAGAAACACTTTTTCCAAAGCGGTGCAATCGCCTTTCAATGCTCCGGAAACCAGAATGGTTGGCACATCGTATTTTGCCGCATGGGCGGCCACGATGGAACAGAGTTTGCCGTAAGCGGTCTGTTCGTCACTGCATCCTTCGCCGGTAATTACCAGATCGGCATCGGCAGCTGCGGCATCGAAATTGCTGTATTCCAGCACCAGTTCAGCCCCGGATACCAGAGTTGCTCCGAGAATCTTACGCAGCGCAAATCCCAGACCGCCGGCGGCACCATCGCCGGGGTGCGAACCATCATCGTTGAAAAGAGCTGCCCAGTGGGCGAGGTTTTCATCCAGAGAAGTTACCATTTCTCCGGTTGCCCCTTTTTGCGGACCGAAAACGGCCGCTGAACCGAGGGGGCCGGTCAGGGGATTGGTTACGTCACAGGCAACTTTGATTCTGCATCCGGCCAGCTTTTTATTGATACCGTCAAGATCGACCCTGGCGATATGACGCAATGAGCCGCCGCCGATACCATCGGGCAGTTGATTCCCATTGCGGTCGATAAATTTTGCGCCGAGAGCCTGAAGCATGCCGGCTCCTCCATCGACGGTGGCACTGCCCCCGATGCCGATAAGCAAATCGGTACAATTCCGGTCCAGCAGATGGTTGATCATGGTTCCCACGCCAAAGGTGGTGGCGGCCAGCGGATTGAGTTCCTGCCGGGATAATTTCTCAATACCGTTGGCTTCAGCACTTTCCAAAACGGCGATATTGCCGGTGATTACAGCTTGAGCATTGATTTTTCTTTGCAAGGCATCCGTAGTTGGAACAGTGATGAAATTTCCGTTCCCGGCGGCTGCCAGAGCGGCGGCCATACCTTCGCCGCCGTCGGAAAGTGGAATGGTTATGATCTCATCTTCCGGGCGGATGGTTTGCCATGCTGCTGCCATGGTTCCTGCGACCTTTTCCGCCCGCAATGCGCCTTTGTATGAATCCGGGGCAAAAATAACTTTCATGTTTTTTCCAATCACTTTTTTTCAATATGAAATGAAGATGCCGGAAAACCGACACCGTTGAAAAGCACCGGAACCGGGAAGTCGGCCCACGCATATTTCACCGAAGTTACTTCGTCAATATTCTCTGAACTCAATGTGACATATTCATCCTTGACTTCGATTTTACCGGCCGCAAACCATGTGCCAGCTTTTCCGGCCAGATAAAAGGCTTTTTCATCGGAAACGGTTTTCAAGCCGTCGGCATATTTGAATGAAATTTTCACGGTATTGCCGGAAAATTCATATTTTTCGATTTCCGGGCCGGAAGGGATCGCTTCACCGCAGTTATAAACATGATGCAGCGCACACATCGCCAGACGCTTGCCGACATCGAATTTGTTTTGCGGGTGGATGTCGGTTTCTTCGCCGATATCGATCGCAGAAGCCATGAAAGTAAACGGATCACTCCGGCATATCGCCCGTTGCGATTCCCGCAACTGCCCCCAGAGAGAATCGGCAAAGAAATTTTCTTTATTGCCGTAACCGGCCAATTGAACCATGATGAACGGCATATCCTGATTCCTGAAGCTTCTCCGCCAGTCATTGATCATGGCTTGCAGTATATTTTGATATTCACGGGATTTTTTCAGCGATTTGGCATTGGATTCGCCCTGATACCAGATCGCACCGCGCAACGCATAAGGCAGCAGCGGGCGGATCATGCTGTCAAAGAGAATCGATGGCGTATTGGGATTGCCGGGTCCGAAAATGGTTTCCGGGAAACCGATTTCAACAATGCCCCAGTCGTATTCTGCTTTGGCCTGCCACGGGCCGTTTAATTCAATGATTTCTTCAGTTTCATTGTTTATCAGCCGCCATTTGCCGGTGATCGCTCCATCGTGGGCAAAGGAAAAGGCACGGATGGCGATGACAGATTTTCCGGCTTGGACCAGAGCCGGATCGATATCGTAAACCCGTTTTGTATTGTAAACGGTGACATCGAATCTTTCTCCGGTGCGGCCGATCTCCTGACCGTTGAAGTAGGTTATATCATGTTTATCCACTGCACCGCCGACCAGAGAAATATTTTTCCCCGCCCATGATTCCGGAATTTCGACACATTTGCGTACCCAGACGGCTCCGTTCCCGGCGATGTGCTGATTGATCCAGCTGCCGGGAATTTTCATGGTTTGCCAGGAGGAATCATTAAAATCCGGATCGGCATATCCCTGATCAAAACCGGTGTTGCCCGGATCAGCTTTTACGGCCGGATTTTTTTCATAGATTGCTCCGCCGGCGGCCCCCGGACCGACTTCCCAAATATTGTTGACCCAGTGGTTGCGGCGGATCATTTTGGCCAGCATGGCAGTTTCTTTGCAGGCGGCAAGAGCCTCGTAACTCATCCATGCTTCTGCGATCGTGCCGCCCCATGCTGATACGATGATGCCGACGGGGATATTCAGATGCATTTGCAACCCCAGGGCAAACCATGCGGCCACGGCAGAGGCATCCGGAGAATTTACGGCACTCATTTTTTTCCATGAACCGCTGCAATGCTCTTCCATTGTGCATGAGGCCTTTTTTTCCACCGTGAAAAAGCGGAAGTTATCCGCATCGATGACCATGTCATTGAATTGTTGTTCCTGAATCCGTCCCAAAACTTCACCGGTCGGCAAATCGCCGTTTTCATCAACGATTCTCCAGTCGGAACCGAGTTGATATTCCATATTGGATTGTCCTGAAGCCAGCCAGACTTCGCCGACAAGGATATCTTTCAAGGTGACTGATTTACCGGTTTCCGGGGCGGAAACGGTCAATTCGTAAGGTCCTCCGGCGGCATGGGAGTGCAAATAAGCGATAAATTTACCGTCGGCGGAACTTCTGGTCATGGAAGTTTCTCCGTCAAGGGTGACTTTTATCAGCGTTTCCGGATCGGTTTTGCCCCAGACCGGGATATCCATGTCACGTTGCAGAATTGCGCCATCCTGAAAAAGCGATGCTAAAATCATGGGAATTTTTCCTTGTATTAACGATTTATTTGATCAGAGGTAAAATATGCAGACAGTCATTGGTCAATATGGTATCGATGCCATCGGCGAAATATTTTTCGGCGGCGACCGGATCATCAGAGAAAAAGAGGTTGCATTTCAATCCCATTTGGTGTGCTTTTTCGATCTGCCCGTCTTTCAATTCAGTGGCGAAAAACTGGACTTTACTGCACTGATATTTTATTGCGCGCTCCAGAATTTTTTCCGGTTCCGGGAAACAGGCCATACAGCGGGGGATTTGCGGAGCGATTTTCAACGCACAGGCCATGACATCGGCTGAACCCATGAAGTAAACGTGCTCAAGTTGATCATATCTGGTCAGCAGATCGACGATTTTCTGCATCTGCTCTTCCGGATAAGTGCCGTTTTCATCGACTGATTTCAAGTGCAGATTGATGATGGCATGACGGGCAAATTTTGCCAGCACTTCTTCAAAAGTTGCGATTTTCACTCCGGAAAACTGTGGACCGTGTTTTATACCGAAATCCAAAGACAGCAACTCTGCCAGAGTGTGATTTTCCACCACTCCGCTGCCGTTGGAAACCCGTTCCAGCACCGGGTCATGACTGACCACCGGGATACCGTCGGCGGTGAACCGGATATCCATTTCGATCTCCTGCGCTCCCAGAGCAATGGCAGAACCGAAGGACGCGAGGGTGTTTTCCGGCATGGCATACGGCCAGCCCCGGTGGGCACAGATGCGGGGGTAGGGCATCTCTTTTTCCGATTGCACAGTCATACTGCCGGCCGGCCGGTAACTCCAGGTGGTGCGTCCCTGAGTGACAAATTGGTAATTGGAAATTTTTGCACCGCCGAAACTGTTGGTACGCATGTATTTGTAATGTATGTCACTGATTTTTTGTGTCATGCGGCCGGTATTATTGCCGAATTTGGTGAGGATACGGCCTTCCGGATCGACCGCCATGCTCATACCGCCGACATCGGCATTGGCTCCCATGGAAACCGAGGCGCGCAGCACAAAGGCGTTGCAGTTGAAAGCCAAAGAGGTATTGAGCATTTCCAGAATGTCCTGTCTTTCACCGCGTTGAAAGCTGGAAACGAGGATCAAATCCGGTTGGCAGTATCCCAGATGGGCGATGTATTCTGTAAAATAGGTGTCGTAACAAATGAGGAAACCGAGGCGGATGCCGTCAACTTCCACGATCGTTGGCGGAGCAAAGGATTTGGTGTATTCGTAATCCGGCTGAACCCCGCGCTTTTCCGAATTGGGAAGATGCTGCTTGTAGAAATCTCCGGCAATATTGCCCTGCCGGTCAAAAACTCTGGTGGTATTGCGGAAACAGCCCGGGGCAACTTCGCAAAGATAGTTCACCGCCACGATGGCATTGCACCGTCTGGCGGCGGAAATTGCGGCATCGATCAGTGCCGGAGTATGTTTTTTTACAAAGCTTCGTCCTTCTTCCAGAGGAAAAGCCGCCGGCAGATTGGAGTATTCCGGGGTGAGGATCAAGTCGTATGATTCGTCGCAGGAATTAAGCTCTTCAATGAGAAAATCTACTGATTCAGCTGCATCGGCAGTGGAATGGGCATAGGGAATTTGAATGGCACAAAGTTTCATGTGAACCTCTACTTGTTTTTTAGAAATGCAGCTATAAAATACATCAAAAGGAGAAAAAAAACAAATTTTTTCCGAGATGTTCTTGCAATTTTAATGAAAATACGTTATATTTCCATTGCATGCGGAGGATTTCCGGAACATCTTTTGCATGCAGAACATCAATTCTGCCGGATGATACAAGCTATTTTCCGGTTCAGCAGTGAAGGAGGTGCCTATGGCCATTTTGACAATTGCCAGAGAACTTGGTGCGATCGTCCGCGGAGAAGAATTGACACTGTGCAATGCTTTGAATTTGCACTGTATCAGCAAAGCAACTTTGGAAAAACGCTTCGCTGATCTCGGTATCGACCGGGATTTCCTTGCCCGGTTTGATGAGTGCAAGCCGGGGATCGTCAGCAGTATGACCAACAGTGCGGAATATTACTGGGAAACTTTGCGAACAGTGCTGTTGCAGGAACTTTTACAGGATAATATCGCCGTGGTTGGCCGCGGGGGAAATTTTCTGCTCTCCGGCATGGTCGAGTGCCTTCGGATCCGGTTGATCGCTCCGGAAGATTTCCGGATTCAGCAAGTTGCCCGGGAATACAGTATTTCTGACAGTGAAGCGGCAAAAATGCTCCGTCACAGTGACAGTGCCAGAGAAAAATTCTGTGATTATTATTACGGTAAAAGCTGGCGCGACCCGAAAAATTACGATTTGGTGATCAATACTGAAACGATCACAATGGAAGAACTTGCCGAATTGCTTTATCCTTTGCTGCCTTCTCCGGTAACTGACGGGCGTAAAAAAGAGCTGCAGCTGGTTGTTCAGTCGCAGCTTATCAAACATGCACTGTGTGCGGTTCAGAATTTGCAATTGCGTTTTCCGGAGGTGTTTTGCGATGAAAGCGGTACTGTGACTTTACGCGGCTCTGTGCCGAGTGCGGCCGCCGGCCGCCGTGCCGAAGAGCTCGTCGCGCAGATGCCGGGGGTGAATGCGGTAAATAATGAGTTGACTGTCGTTCTGCACGATGTGCCCAACCGGATACCGCCATTCATGCATTGATCCGGTAGAGTACCTCCGCCCCCGGGGGGCGGTTTGCAACCGGAGTACTTCATTTTGCGGGGATGACAAATCACAAATTATGTGATATGTTTACTTAAAAAAGCCCCGCTTTACGGTATCTTTGCTGAATGAAACCGTAAAGCAGGGCTGTTCGTGTTTTTTTCAGGCATTTTCAAGCATTTGCTTATGCAGACGCTTCAGGGCCTGATTTTGAATTTGCCGTACTCTTTCGCTGGTGCAATTCAAGATTTTGCCGACATCTTCAAGTGTCATCAATGGTGAACCATCCATACCGAAACGCAGCTTTAACACCTGTTTTTCTTTGGGCGGCAAACTGTCGAGCAACCTTAACAATTGTTCGACATCTTCCAGTTGAATCAGCTCCTGATCCGGCGGTCCGGCTCCTTCATCGGCAAAAAAATCCAATAACTCCACGCCATCAGATTCATCGTTGCCGACCAACTCATTGAGCGATTGCATATCCACCTGCCGGGTGTTGCGCAACCGTTCGACGGTCGCCATGGAAACATGAGCATCGGCTGCGACTTCTTCGTTGGTCGGCGGACGCTCCAATTCGATGGTCAATTTGCGTACGGAACGTTTTATCCGTCGCGAATTGAGCTGGGTTCCGACCGGAACCCGGATCGTTTGGGTTTGTTCAGCCAATGCCTGACGGATCGCCTGTTTGATCCACCATGCGCTGTAGGTGCTGAATTTTGCCCCCAAATCGGGATTGAAGCGGTGGGCCGCGATCACCAAACCCCGGTTCCCTTCGGAAACAAGGTCGTCCCACGGCAAGCCGCGACCGAGAAAATCATTGGCGATCTTCAAGACCAGCCTCATGTTGTCCCGGATCAGGGCATCCGCTTCAAGGTTGCGACGATTCTCCTCTTCTGCCATCGTCACTCTCCTTTGTATGTAGTTTACCGGATATATCCCCGTCCTCTCCAAGACGGGGATATAATGGTATATCCGGTTACACGCGGTCGAGCGTTTTCTTATAATTGCTCAACAACGCATCCAACTCAAGTGTGCAACCGGCTCCTCTTCCGGTTACCTTGAGATACTTATCAGCGGTTACTGTACCGATGGCGGCGCAGGGGACACCATCGAAAAGTGCTTCAAATGCCGCCCGTTTTTCCTCTGAAACGGTAGCAATGAAACGGCTGTTGGATTCAGAGAACCAAGCTTCAGCAGCCGTACAGTTTTCGCAGGGGATCTTATCCAGATCGATATCCATGCCCAGACGTCCGGCCATGGCACTTTTTACCAGAGCAATACCGATACCGCCGAGGGCCGGGGTGATCAGTGAATTGACCAATTCGGCTTTGGTGGCTTTGCTTACCCGGTTGCAGATGTCGATTGAGTAATCGGCATCGACTTTCGGTACATTGTTACCGGTGAATCCGAGCATGTTGAAGTATTCCGAGCCGCCGAGTTCCGGTTTGGTCATGCCGATAACGTAGATGGTATCGCCTGGCTTTTTGGTATCAAATGACACTGCGCGGGAAATGTCATCCAAGCGGGAAATCACGCTGAAAAGCAGTGACGGGGGGATGGAAATTTTTCTGCCGCCGCGGGTGGAATCATTTTTCATGGAGTCTTTGCCGGAAATACAGGGAACCAGATATTTTCTGGTATAATCATAAATCGCCTGATTGGCCCGTACCAGCTGGGCGAGTTTGTATTCGCCATCCGGAGTTTTTTCGCTTTTGACCGGATCCGGCCAGCAGAAGTTATCCAGACCGGCGATCATTTTGAGGTCGCCGCCGACTGCGATCACCCGGCGCACCGCCAGATCAATACAACTGGCAGCCATGTGGTAGGTGTCGATATCACTGTAACGCGGCAGAATCGCAGAAGCGAGGATCACACCGTCTTTGCTCAGCGGTTCGACCATGGTGACCGTGGCATCCGCCGCCACATCACGACCTTTACCGGCAAATGGTTTGAGTACGCTCAAGCCTTTTACTTCGTGATCATACTGACGGGCTTTATATTCGTCTGAACAGATGTTGAGAGCCCCGATCAAACTCATAGTATCCGCGCCGAGATCCCTGCCGGCAAGATCCGGTTCGGGAAATTTCGGAGTTTTCCAGGTGGCTTTGAGGTGCATTTTGGGCAGACCGTCATGCATGAATTCGATATCGATATAAGCAACAGTTTTGCCGTTGTAGAGCATGTGGAATTTGCCGTTATCGGTAAATTCGCCGAGTACCGAAACTTCGACATCCCGCTCTTCAGCCAGCTTTTTGAATTCATCGATTTTTTCCGGCGGCACAGCGAAACTCATACGTTCCTGAGCTTCGGAAACGAGAATTTCCCACGGCTGCATTCCGGCATATTTCAGCGGAGCTTTGGCCAGATCCATCCGGCAGCCGTTGCATTCATCGGCCATTTCGCCGACGCTGGAAGACAATCCGCCGGCACCGTTATCGGTGATGAAACGGTAGAGTCCGCGGTCACGGGCTTCCATGATGAAGTCGGAAAGTTTTTTCTGGGTGATCGGGTCGCCGATCTGAACCGCCTGTACCGGTGAATCTTTGTGGAGCTCTTCACTGGAAAAGGTTGCTCCGTGAATGCCGTCTTTACCGATTCTGCCGCCGCCCATGACGATTAAATCGCCAGGTTCGATGCGTTTGGAACTGCCGGGAACGCCATTGACAGTTTTGGGCAGTTTGCCGACCGTACCGCAGTAAACCAGCGGTTTGCCGATGTAGCGGTCATCGAAGTATTCCCAGCCGTTGCCGTAAGGAATACCACTTTGATTGCCGCCGTCGATCACGCCTTTGTGAACTCCGTCACGCAGACGGCGGGGGTGAAGCAGACCTTCGGGGACATTGCTCTCATCGGTAAACGGTGATCCGAGGCAGTAGCCCCAGACATTGATCAGCAATTCCGCACCCTGACCGGTTCCCATCGGGTCGCGGTTTACGCCGACGATACCGGTCATGGCACCGCCGTAGGGGTCGAGAGCGGAAGGACTGTTGTGGGTTTCCACTTTGTAAGCGATATCGCACTTGTCGTTGAAATCGATCACACCGGCGTTGTCTTTGAAAACGGAAACCAGCCAATCCACTTTGCCGGCGATCTCTTTGGTACTGTCTTTGATAAAGGTTTTGTAACAGGAGTCGATATTCAGTTTTTCACCGGTTTCGCTGTTTTCGTAATCGATTTGAGCACTGAAAATTTTGTGTTTGCAGTGTTCGCTCCAGGTTTGGGCGAGGACTTCCATTTCCACGTCAGTCGGGTTGGCATCCAAGCCGAATTCTTCTCTGCCTTTGGCGTTGCGGAAGTAGTTCTGAATGGATTTCATCTCTTCCAGACTCAATGCGAGAATGCCTTTTTTGCTGATATCGATCAGTTCTTCATCGGAAACTTCGAGGTTGTATTTATTGACCTGAACCTTGTCGGAAGCATTCATGTATGGCAGATTGTCCGGTACATTTTCACTATCTTTGCCATCGAGGATGAGCGAACTCTGGATCAATTCATTGGCCAGCAGTTTGGTACCGATGGTTTCGGCATCGCTTCTGGTGATTTTACCGGAAACAAGATACTCTGTGGAAGAAAACACATACTCATCCTCCCGCAGTTTGCGGCCGAGAATATCGGCGGCGGCGGTGCGGAATGTGCGGCTGACATTATCTGTCACACCGGGTTTGAAACCGATACGAATGAGGTAATCACACTCTCCGGCAGCGGTGAAGTTGTCAGATTTGTCAGCTCCGCATCTCCACATCTGCAATACCGGATTGTAGAGCAACGCGGCGATTTCAGCGGCTTTTGCATCGGTGCAGTCTGCCACCAGCGTAAAGACATCGCGGGTGTAGACGTCATCAAGTTTGATTCCGCAGACGGCTTCCGCCTGCCGTACCAGAGCTTCGCCGCGGGGGTCGCGCCACACCGGCAGCGGAGCGAGTTCAATCCGGTAATTTTTCATCGGGAATAGACCTCGTGTTGTTGGTTGATATTTGAATTGAAAATTGAATAAATGCTTCATCGCACCTTTCGATCACAGAATCATACGATTTCCGGTAACGTTCCAGAAGTTCCTTGCTGAAATTTTTGACAGCGTATTGCCGGTAACGGGCGATCCTTGCCCAAACCCGCCCGAAGTATTCACAAAGCTGATCGAGCAGATTTTTTTCGATATCGGATAATCTCCGGTTGATTCTGGAGGTGCATTCACTGTCAAATTCGTTGCCCGGATCATTGGCGTAGAAGGTCGCTGCGGTTTGCATCCGGTCTTCGAGAATCCGGAATTCATCCAGTGAAGCAGATAACTTGGCCAGAATGCCGATGTGCAGAGCCAGACGCTGCTCACGGGCTGCGGTGTCCTGATTGTTGAACATGCCGCTGAGGCGTGTTGTATTGAGATCGGCGGCGGCAAAAAGTTCATTGAGATAATGAAAGAGGTTGCGCCGGTCAGCTCCCGGAACATTCCGGGAGATTTTGATCAGGGTTTCGGCGGCATCCAGTACGGCATCTCTTCTGCCCATCAGGGGCGCAAGGTTGCTTCTGACCAGCGCACCGGCCCGGTGCTTGCGGACAGCATCAATTAACGGAGCTTGCCGGTCACGGCAAGCTGAAGTCGGATTGATCGAACCCTGCTGATTATCCAATGCTCCGAAACTCCTTCTGATAAAAAGGTGATTCCCGCTCCGTTTTTTTATGCCGGAGCGGGAGATGATCCAAACTGTTTTTCAGCCTTCAAAAGAGAAGTTGAAAGCTTTGCTGGCATTTACCGCTTCGCCGATTTTGCTGACCAGCATTTCCGGAACTTCGACATTGGTGGTGATCACGCTCAAAGAACGGCCGGTTTTGAGGTTCTGCGGAGCGCGGATATCCACAATGTTGATATTTTTCTCGCCGAGAATTCCGGCGATACGGCCGATGACACCGGGTTCATCAGCGTATTCAACAAAGAGGTGGAACCCGGCCGGGTTGAAATAAAGCTTATCGAAATCATCCAGGCGGGAAACCATCGGATTGTTTTCGGTTATGGTACCGCGGGCACCGGCTTTGGAAATGCTGTTGCCGTTGCCGGAAAAGAGATCGATGGTCATTGCTTCGCCGTAGTGTTTATTGTTGTCCACCATGCGGTTCACCACTTCCACACCGGCATCGGCGAGAAATTGTTCTGCTTCTTTGGGGCCCTGTTCAACGGCAAAATCTTTGGCGATGGCGGCCACGATGGGCGGCAGCAGCCACTTGGCGTATTCGGCAAGTTTGCCGTAGAAGCTGGTTTCGATACGGGTCGGGTTGTTGTCACCCAGATAAGCGCGGGTGAGAGAGGCCAGCACGTAAGCCAGTTTCTGGAATCCGGCATCCAGACCGTCGGGCAGGGCTTTGTTGACCACGCAGTTGGTAATGCCCTGATCAAAATAAGCGATGGTCTGTTCGGCGGCACGTTTGGCGGCATTGAAGTTTGCTTCAAAAGTATTGGCACCGAGGTGCGGCATCATGATGTCGGCGACATCGGCAACGCTTTTTTCACCGGCGGCATCTTTGGGATAAACATCGTTGCAGTAGATGATTTTCTTTTCGGCTTTGACGGCGCGCAGGTCCTCTTCATTGATGATTCCGGCACGGGCGCAGTTGACCAGCATTGCACCGGGTTTCATCATCTCAAAAAGGCGGCGGTTGATCATGCCGCGGGTCTCTTCGTTTTCCGGAATGTGCAATGTAATGCAGTCTGCTTCGGCGAAAATCCGGTCGACGGTGCATGATTCCACGCCGATCTCTTCCGCACGGGCAGGGGAGATCATCGGATCATAACCGAGAAATTTGATATCGAAACCGCTGAGGCGTTTGACCACCAGCTGACCGATGTGGCCGAGGCCGAGAATACCGACAGTTTTGCCGGTAAGTTCGTGGCCCATGAATTTGCTTTTTTCCCAGAGACCGGCTCTGGTGGATGCATCGGCAGGCAGCAGATGGCGGTAGGCGGCCAGCATGAGTGCGACTACTTCTTCGGCCACGGCATTGCTGTTGGCTCCGGGGGTATTCATCACATCCACGCCGCGTTTGCGGGCATATTTGATATCGATCGTATTGTATCCGGCACCGGCGCGGACCACAAGTTTGAGTTTCGGCAGAGCATCAATAATTTCTTTGGTGACTTTTTCACTGCGGACGATCAGCACTTCTGCATCAGAGTTTTTGACGACCTGCTCTTCAATGGGAGTTGAGGCATCCAGAATGACCTCATAACCTTTTTGGGTGAGCATATCTGCGGCGAATTTATCCAGTTTGGTTGGAATAAGTACTTTGTGCATTCTCGTTGTCCTCCAGATTTTATCAAGTAATGCTGTTCGGATAATATACTGCATATTGTTGATTTTTGCAAGTGCTCCGGCTTGATTTATTTGCGGCAGATGTCTATATTATAGATGTTCAACGAATATAGCAGGGAGATTGATGGATGTTGAAGCGTGATGCGTTGGTGGAGTTTCTGGATGAAACGCTGAAATTGCGGGATTTTTCCGGAGATTATTCCAATAACGGTTTGCAGGTTGAGGGCTGTCGGGAAATCAGCAAAGTACTCTTTGCCGTTGATGGCTGCCAGGAGGTTTTTGATATTGCCGCAAAGGAAGGGTGCAATTTCATATTTGTGCATCACGGGATCAGCTGGGGCGGCGGATTGAAACGGTGGACCGGTATGGATGCCCGGCGTTTCAATACACTTTTCGCCAATGGTATCTCACTTTATGCGGCGCACCTGCCGCTGGATGCTCATCCGGTTTACGGCAATAATGCCTGTCTGGCTGATGTTGCCGGTTTGATTGACCGGCAGGGATTTTTTGAGTACTGCGGGGTGGATATCGGGATCGCCGGAAATCTGGGCGAAGAAAGACCGCTGGGGAGCATTGCCGCTGAATTTTCTGATTTTCTGGAAGTCGAACCGCTATTGCGCGGCGATGCGGAAAAGATCATCCGCCGGGCTGCCATCGTTTCCGGAGGCGGCGGAGTCGATGCCGTTTATGCCGCCAAATCCGCCGGATGCGATCTGCTGATTACCGGTGAAATGGAGCATGTTATGCACCATCCGGCACTGGAATCGGATGTGGCGGTCATTGCTCTCGGTCACTATGCCAGTGAAACGGTCGGCCCTCTGGCCATGCAGAAGCTGGTCGCAGAAAAGTTCGGTGTGGAAACGTTTTTTGCTGAAGTGCCCACCGGGTTGTGAGGTTGGTAAATGGCCGGAAATACTTATTCGTGCAAGATCACAGAAGCAGAATCTGACGCACTTAAAAATTTGCTTGAGCAGCGCGGCTGGGAGTTCTCTTCAGTGCCGTACGCCAGATACAGGGCCGTGGGCAATCAGGTCAATGTTGTTGCTTATGAGAGCGGTAAACTGGTGGTTCAGGGCAAAGGGACAGAGGAATTTGTACTTTTTACGCTTGAGCCGGAAATTCTGCACACCTTTACATACGCCGGGGCAGCAGAAGAGGTTTGCGATCCGGCTGAATTGACCATTCACGGGGGGATCGATGAGAGCGGAAAAGGGGATTTTTTCGGGCCGCTGGTCATTGCCGGAGTGGTGGTCACCCCGGAATCTGCTCCGAAATTGCGGGAGCTTGGAGTGTGTGATTCCAAAAAGATCACTTCCAGTGAGAAAATCATCCGTCTGGCTTCAGAAATCCGGCGTATCGCTGCCGGGAATTACAATACTGTTGTTTTGATGCCGGAAACTTACAACCGGCTTTATAACTCCATCGGTAATTTGAATCGGCTTCTGGCGTGGGGACACGCCAGAGTGATTGAAAATCTTTTGGCACAGAATCCGGAATGTCCCAGAATGCTTTCCGATAAGTTCGGCGATGAGCGGCTTATCCGAAATGCCCTTATGGAACGCGGGCGCCGGATAAAAATGGAACAGATGGTCAGAGCTGAAAGCGATGTAGCCGTAGCTGCCGCCAGTATTCTGGCAAGAGACGGTTTTTTGCATGGCATGAAAAAACTGGCTGAATTGGCCGGAATTGAATTGCCTAAAGGTGCCGGAACTCTGGTGAAAAGTACCGCTCAGGAGTTGTATTTTTCGCAAGGCGGGGAACTTTTCGGAAAAATTGCCAAGCTCCACTTTAAAACGTGGAATGAGATCAGCGGCAACTGATGGGAAGTTTTGAGAGATGGTGAGAGGTTTTGAGAGTTACAAACACCCACGGCCTTATCTCTCAAAAAATCCCACAAACTCCCACTTGCCTGCTCCACCCGGCGGCCCTTTCTCCAAAAAATCTCCCTTCCGGCTTCGTTATACTACGCCGTGACAAGGCGGCGGCGGGAGAGCGGCCTCGCCGCTCGTGCTTCGCACTCGGCGGTTTCAGTCGATTTTCCGGAGGCCTCGCTCTACGTCATTCCGTGCGGCTTGCGCCGTACTCATAACTGCGAGTAAGGTAGTTTTTAATTATATTGTTTACGCTGCAAAATCAGACGATATAGCGTTTACTAATGAGAGATTTTGGGAAGTTTTGAGAGATGGTGAGAGGTTTTGAGAGTCACAAACACCCACG
>JAFVZS010000113.1 GCA_017508015.1 Lentisphaeria bacterium | reverse complement strand
TCCCAGCAGGGGGAAACGACCTCGTTGGCCAACAGGATGTACGAAGGGGTTTTTTCGACAACTTCCCATGCACTTGCATCAATGGTTTCGTCGGATCTGCCGGTCGGGTCGCAATCGCCGCCGGCGGCAAAGGCAAAGAGCCGCCCGCTGTGCCTGTCACGCAGAAAACTGTTGTGCGGCACAGGAGCAAGTTGAAGCAGATAAGATGACGTTTCAATGGTCAGATATTCTGGGGTGTAAGCAAGTTTCATAATGACTCAAATTTGAAATTCTATTTTGATTCAGGATAAAATGAATCCATTTTGATTTTGATACCGCCCTGTTCACGCGAGGCGATCCCGGCCAGCACCACCCGGTTCATATGAAACATCTGATCCCGCGGGGTGGGCGTAATGCCGGTTTCGGCCATGCCGGTAAATTCTTTCATCATATTGACGATGCTGAAAAAATATGAGGAAAGATCACTGTCGGTATACGGTACTTCCACCGGGCCCTGCGGTGCGGGGAAATGCAAGGTAAGTCCCAATGGCAGTCCCACCCCGTCAAAGACTTCGAGAACCACTTGCAAACCGTCACGGTAGGTCAGCGTGACGATATCTTTGCCGTCTGAACCGGAATTTTGCACCGTTTCCACCTCCCGGCCGCAAATGGCAAACAGGGCATCGAGCAGATGCGGGGCATACCGCAGCCATACACACGGACTCATACCGCGGATGGTCAATGGCGGATTGTCTTTGATCATTTGTGCCGCCTGACTGACCAACGGTGCGAAACGGAAACTGGAAGCGGTCATTAAGGGATAATCCGCCGGAATGGTCTTGGACCAGCGGGCCAATTCCTCCGGGGTGGCACACATCAGTTTATCCATATAAACCGGTTTGCCGCTTTTGAATAACGGCAGAGCCATTTCATCATGGTTCCAGATGTCATCTCTGGCAAAGATGATACCATCGACCTCATCGGCCAATTCTTCCAGAGATGAGGCAATATTCGGGATTTTGGATACCGCCGCCACATCTGCGGAAAGTTTCGGGTCATGAGTCCAAATATGGGTGATGCGGGCATCGGGAATGAATTCCCGGTTGCCGTGATGCTCGTTGAGATACTTGCGAATGATCGGAAAACTGCATCTGGTTTCCAACGCTTCCGGATCGAAACCATTGAAACACGCTGTGAAAGAAAACGGATGACCGTTGCCGGGATTCATTCCCACCATACCGAAATTTTTCATATTATTTGATCTCCGTAAATCCGCCATCTACGACCAGATTCTGGCCGGTGATGTATTCTGCGGCCGGTGAGGCGAGGAATACCACGGTATTGCCGATATTGCCCGGTTGTCCCATGCGGCGGAGCATGGTCAAATCCGAATAGTCTTCAATGAAGTGTTTCGGTTGATTGCGTTCAAAACCGCCGGGTGAAATGGCGTTGCATCTGATGCCGTAAGGCCCCAGATAGGCGGCGGTGTCACGGGATAAACCGATAACTCCTGCTTTGGCCGCCGAATAAGCTTGCAAAGCCCAACCGGATATTCCGCCACGAGAATCATAATCTGTCAAACCTTTACTGTTTCCGTACCAAACAGCATCAGGATTCGAAAAATGCCTACCAATATAATCTCGAGCACACGCATCTGCAAGTTTAAGATTTTCCAAAGCGTGTTGATAGTCTTTTTTTGCATCTTCAACACTTTGGGCGGCATTCTTATATGACGGCAAACTATTAATCAAATTATGTATTTCTTTAGCCATATCTACTTTGTTAGCCAATGGTTCTATTTTTTCAAGCTCTGCCATTTTTTCTTCAGCATCAACAAAAGCGTGCTGTTGCTCAGGCTTATC
>JAFVZS010000112.1 GCA_017508015.1 Lentisphaeria bacterium | reverse complement strand
TCAGACCTTGTGAAGCAAGGGGACAGAAAGTAAAGAATTCTTCCAGTATCCGCACAGTTCCGATTCACTCGGCTCTGTTAAGACTGGACTTTCTGGACTATGTGATCTCCCGGCTGGAAGCAAAAGCGGAAAGTACGCATGAAATACCTACCAGTAAAGAGGTTGAACATAAAGTCTTTTGTTTCGGGAACAACGTTTCTTCACAGCCGCAGGACATACCAACCGGAAACATTGCGGTTGCCGGCCGGAGTGATCAGGCAGTTGCCGGAAACTTCGCTGTTTTCCATCATCCGGATCAGTTTCTCTGCGGCGGCAGTGCCGACATCGATCGGACTGAAACCGATGACCGGAAAGCCGATCTGTTCGGTAACGCTGAATAACGGAGATGATTTCAGGAGCACACGGCGGCTTTTGATCAGATCCACACCGCAATTCACTGCTGTTTCATGGATGCCGACGGCAACATAATCATCCTCGATCAGAAAGGCGGTATCATCCGGCAAAGCAAGCAATTTTGCAGCAATATTTCTTCCCGTTTCCACCGATGGCAGCGTGTCATAGGTGATTTCAGAAATACGGTCACCGAAATATTTTCTCACCGATCCGGAAAAAGATGTTTCAGCACTGTGCACGAATACCACCTGATTGCAGTCAAGCTGCTTGAGATATTTCAGACACAATTCATCCTGTGCTTCAATATCATTGATGACAAATCCGCTGTATTTGCAACTGACCGGAAGGGTGTCGGCATGATGGAAAAATACTTTCGGCACGGAATTTAAATACGGACAGTTATTCTGCACCAGATCGTAATAATCACTGCTGGAAATGATCCCCCGCGTGAAGTGCCCTGCCATTTCCAGTTTTTCCGGAGTTGTTTCATCCCGGCTGTAGATCTTGGCCAGAAAACCTTTCTGGGCCAGCGTTTGCAGCATCGCACTCAAACGCAGTGAATAATACGGATGTATTTCCGTATATTTATGAGCGGAAAGGATCAGTACGATCTTGCCGAATGAATGGATAAGTTTCAACTTTTCTACATTGCATACGCAAATGCCGACCGCAGAACGGCAGACCACGACCCCGTGTTCCTCCAGCAAAGCCACCGCATTTCTGACCGTGATGAAAGAAACATCAAATTTGCGGCAGAGGCTTTTCATGGTGCAATACAGATCACCATCCCGAAGCCCGCTGGATAAGATATCTTCACCGATCCGGTTTGCAAGTTCCTGATATAAAGGATCTCCACTTGTCCGATTATAAATTGCCGCCATCACACTCTCCACTGGATTATTTCCAAATAATATAACACATCTTTCAGCAATGTCAACCGGAAAGCACCAACTTCAGATGGATTTCAGGAGAAAAAAACTAAAATGCATAAAAAATAGTGTTTTTATTTCTTTTGATGCTTGACACCGTCTGTTTTCCGATGTATATTCATAACAGAACCGATAAAAACAACTTTTTCAAAACAGTGAAATATGAGTTTACAAGCAATTTTGATCGACGTTGACGGCACAATCACCGACCCTTTGCACTCCTCCATGGATCCGCAGATGCTCTGGTGCCGTCTGGAAGAACTTCTGATGGCTAAAAAGCATATTTCCCGGAAAAGTGCCAATGCCCGGATCCTTTCCTGCGGTGATTGCGAAACCCATTGCCTGTCGGAATTTCTGGATGAATTGGATATCGCTCAGGAAGATTACTTTGCCGCAATATGCCGCTATTTGAAAAATAAGATCGTGATACCCGATGATACCAAACGTTTTCTGGAATTTGTCAAACGGGAAAAAATCGCCCTTTATACGGCGACCACTAATCCCCGTTTCGTCACGCTGGCCAAACTTGCCGCCGGCGGCGTAGCGGCCAATCATCTCGGTTGCGAATATTTTACCGGTTACTATTCCGGATGTTTTTTCCGTGACCGCGAGGGAAAATTCTCCCCCCGGTTCTACCCGGATATCCTCAAACACGGCAATTTTTCCCCGGATCGGGTGATGATGATCGGCGATGAACCGCACCGGGATATGCTCCCTGCCTGCCGTGCCGGGATAAAATACGGCATAAATATCGACCGTACCCGGAAAGAACCATTTATCGAAAAAAACGGCGGCTATTTCATCAATTCGATGGATGTGCTCCATGACTTCATCCGTAACATAAACTGAGGCAGTTTATTGCATCATATCAAACAACCCAAAAAGGAAGTATTCAGCATGAATAAGTCAAATCCGTTCCCCATGGCAGAGTGAAAGGCAATTTTACTCTTATCGAACTGCTCGTAGTCATCGCTATCATCGCCATTCTGGCGGCTATCCTGCTCCCCGCCCTCAATTCCGCCAGAGAAAGAGGACGTGCCGCTTCATGTGTCAATAATCTCAAACAATTAAGTACCGCGACATCCATGTATATCGGTGATCACGAATATTATTACTGGAACCGTGATGGAGCTGATGGAAAAAGCGGCAATGTCTGGTACAGTGACCGGGGAGTGTTGTTCCCCTATTTCAGCAATAAGGAAGTTTTGCGCTGCGATTCACATGAAACTGATTTAAGCACCAACCGCATGGTTTATGCCGCCAACGGCTACATCATCCGCAATGGCAATTTGCAGACGATTCCCGGATTCAAAGAAAATCACATCCAGGATCCGTCTTTGAAATTCATGATCACTGAACTTGCCCAGTACGGCATGACCTCGCGCGCCGACGGCAAGGTGTCAGATTCCTATGCCGCTGACGGATTCAATGTCGATCACCGCTGGAAACTGGCACGCCACCATAACGGCGGTTTGAATATTCTCATGGTGGGCGGTTCCGTTCACACTGTCCCCTGGGATAATGTGAGAAAAGGTTCTGATGCAGATAAAATCGATATCCAGCATCTTTATCCGGATGTCAAAGGTGTTTCTGTGTACTGATCTGAATTATGACAAGGAGAAAAAAATGAAATTCGCAAAAATTACCGGCATACTGGCTGTAACCATATCCTCACTCGTACTTTTCAGCGCTGAATTTACCGCAGAACTCATACTTAAAGGCAGTAAGACCCAACCGGTTTCGGCGGCGTTTGAAGATGCAGACGGTAATAAAATACCGGTGCGGTTTTACGGCAGAACCTGGGGGCCGGTGCAAATCGGTGAAAACGGTTCGCTTTTCCGCTTCAAAGCTGCTCAAAAGCAATATCTTACAGTGGGGATCGCCCTGCAGAACAGCTCTTTCACTTTCTCGGTGTGGGCGAAAGCCGATTCCGTTGCCGGCACCAATGCGATTGTTGTCAATACCACCCGGCCGCCGTGCTGGGGACTGGTGTTGAAAAAACACCCGGCAAATGATGACCTGATGATCGCTGACATTTTCCATTATTGGAATGTGCCGGGATATCCGGGGGCATTGCTCCGCTGTAAAGGCAATCTGACGAAATCCGACTGGCACTTGTACACCTGTGTTTTTGACCGGGAAAATGAATTTCTGTTTTTCTATGTCGATGGCAAATTGAGTGACAAAGTAAAGATGCCCAAAGAAACTCCGGCATTCCGTGACACTCTTACCATCGGCGGCGGCAATGGATTTTTTGACGGTTCTCTGCGTGATGTCAGAATTATCCCGGCGGCACTTTCCGCAGAGCAGGTCGCGGCACTTTTTGCCGCAACAACTCCGGCTGAAGGGGAGTGATGATATGAAATATTTTGTCTCGTTTATCACGCTGGCAGTTACCGCAGTTTCCCTGCTTGCCGCTCCGCCGGTATTGGAATTTTATGAAGAAGATGCTCTGGCGGCACAGGAGTTGCAGGATCATCTCGAAGCGATGTATTTCGATTTGGGAAAATCTCCCTTCGCCGGTAAAACCATCCGTCTGGGCAGAAAAGCCGGCATCGCCGATGCGGAAAAATGCGGCAGAGACGGCTTTTATATCAAATGCAAAGACGGCATACTGGATATCTACGGAGTTAATACCACCGGTACGCTCAATGGCGTTTATCATTTTCTGGATGAGATCATGGGGGTACGCTGGCTGACTCCGGAAACGACCCACTTCCCGGAAAATCCGCAAATTGAACTTGAAGGCATGGATATCTGCTTCAAACCGGTTTTTGAAAACCGGATCATTC
Organism: Lentisphaeria bacterium; assembly: GCA_017508015.1. GTDB lineage: Bacteria > Verrucomicrobiota > Lentisphaeria > Victivallales > Victivallaceae > UBA1784. The sequence goes on along the minus strand of JAFVZS010000112.1, from coordinate 11,684 downwards.
TGCATATTTCTGCGATGGATCCGGTATGGCGGCGCAGACAGCGGGTGGCATTCAATATGGAGCATGAGGAGAAATATCACATCCCGCAGGGACACAATACCTTCTATTTCCTCTGCCGCGGTCTGGAAGCGGAAAAGGGCCGGAGTTACACGCCGCAGCAGGCTTTTGAGGAATTTCCCGAATATTTTGCCGAATATGTCGATCACCGCGGACAACGTAAACGTCCATTTACATTCAGCCAGTTGTGCTTCTCCCATCCGGAAGTGAAAAGGCTGATCATCAAAGGTATGATCACTACCATTGATAAAAATCCCGGATTGTCCTTCATCGACCTTTCCAGAGAAGATGGTCCGAATCCCTGTGAATGTGTGCAATGTGAGGCGGCATACGCCGCACACGGTAGAAAATCCAATACCAAAAGCAACCACTTTTTCACCTTTTTCCGGGATGTCGCCGCCGAAGTCCATAAAAAATATCCGGGTATAAAGATCGGCAGTTTTGCTTATCACACCACCCAGATACCGCCGGATGTGCATCTGGGACCGAATACCTGTATCCGTTACTGTCCGATCCGGATGAATTATTTTCACCGGGTGGATGAGGGGGATCACAACCGTATCGGCGGTCTGCTGGATGATTATGCCCCCGGTCTGAGCAACATCGCCGGACAGCTCCGGCAATGGGCGGAACGCACCGAATTGTGGCTTTCGCTGACCATGATGAAAAATCCGGTATATTATCCCAATCCCAATCTCCGCGCGCTGGCGTACAATGTCTCTTACTCGGCAAAAGCCGGAGCAAAATCGGTTTTCGTGGAAGATCTCCGCTGGCTGCCGAGTCATGCCCAGTGCCATTTGCGCGGTTATATGCTGGTGAAACTTTTATGGGATCCGTATTTGGATAATGATAAATATATGCGGGAATTTTGCGATCTTTACTTCGGCAAAGCCGGTAAAGGAGTAATGGAGTTTATGGAGTTGCTCCATGATGAAAGATCATGGGATTACCAGTCCGACCGCAAATGGCTGAATTACCGTTTCCAATTCTTTGACCGCTGGACGGAAAAGAGGATTATCGGAGCCACCTGGAAGTGGTTCTATGAGACCCCCGACCCGGCTTATTATTACAAAAAACGGTTCCCCTTCCATTGCTGGGGTATGCATTGCCCGGTCACGCCGGAATTCTGCATCCGCGCCCTTGCCATATTGAAAGCGGCGGAACAATTGGTCGCTGATGACCCGGTACTCGCCGCAAGGGTGCGTAATGAGATGCTGCCGGTTTACTTTGTCACCATGCTGACTTTGCCGAAAGATCATCCGCAGACTCAGGAGGCTGTAAGAGTGTTTTTCCCGGCGATCGAAAGTATCATTGCCAATGATCCGAGGTTGAGAAACAATCCCGCCAAAGCGGAACAGCTCATTCACCACGGCGCACTGCGTGAATATGTCGAAAACAGCGGAGCCGGTGAGCATGAGTGAATTTTTACTGCATAACCGCTCCGGCACTCTGACTGTCGCCGGAAACGGGCGGATCGTGTCACTGGAAAAAGACGGATATGAATTGCTCCATCCGTCTCTGACTGCGTTTACCATCGGTTTGCGTGATGAAAATGGTGATCTGTTGATCCTTGACAGCCGGGATTTCAAAGTGCGACCTGAAAATGCCCCCGATGGAAATATCACCGTATGTTTTTCCGGCCATCAGAGATTTCCGGAACTGGCCGTCGAATTGAATATCCGCGCGGATGAGACATTTTTTTATTTCAATGCCGCAGTCGATGGTGTTCCGGAAAATCATCTGCCGGAGTGGATCGACCCGGTCCAGCCGTTACTGCCGCCGGGCGGAAAACTTTTCTGGCCCCGTACTGAAGGTATCCTGATCGACGATCTGCGGTTCCGGGAAAAAACGCATAACAAATATCACATTGCCGGATTTCTGGATGGTTCAGAGGGCGGCTACTACCCCGGCGTGTGCCAGATGCAGTTCATGACCTGGCAGCGCGACGGATTTTATCTCTATTTCGCTGCTCACGATCCTTTGCACGGCACTAAGGCAGTGGAGTTCGCTCCGGAAGGTGAAAATCTCACCCGGTTGAGTTTGCAAACATTCTGCGGCGATCAAAGGCCGTACCGCAGCGGTTTTGACTACGTTATCGCCGCCGGAAAAGGCGATTGGATGGATGGTTGTGCCATCTACCGCCAATGGGCGGAAAGCGTACCGGGATTGCCGCCTAAAGGGGAGTTCCCGGAAATGCTCCGCCATTCTCCGCTGGTTTTGATCTATCCGGTCAGAGGTTCGGGCACAGATACCGGAGATATGCCGGATATCGAATGCTTTTTCCCCTATTCCAATGCACTGGATACGGTCGATGATTATGCGGAAAAAACCGCCGGCTGCCAATTGGCTCTTTTGATGCACTGGGAAGGAACTGCTCCATGGGCTCCGCCCTATGTGTGGCCGCCTTACGGCGGAGAAAAGATGCTGCATGATTATGCCGATGCCCTGCACCGCCACGGCCACTATCTCGGAGTTTACTGCTCCGGTACGGCATGGACCCAAAAGAGCAGTATAACTGATTACAATATGGAAAAGTATTGTGCGGAAAATGATTTGCACCGGGAAATGATCCGCGGACCGCACCATGAAATAAATGCGGTGATCTGCAACGGCGAGGATTCCCAGCGTATCGGCTACGATATGTGTATTTCCCGGCAATGGGTCAAAGAAACGGTGGTCAATGAGGTGAAAAAACTTACCACACTCCCGATCGATTACGCCCAGTTTTTTGATCAGAATCTGGGTGGGGCGTTTCATCCGTGTTATTCCCGTGAACACGGTCATCCGGGGTGTCCGGGCAAGTGGCAGACAGATGAAATGAAAGATTTGCTCCGGCAGTGTATTCATGAAAATATGATCATCGGTGCGGAAGCCGCCGCCGCCCATCCATACATAGAGTATTTGAAATTCAATGATTTGCGGGCGAGTTTCGCCTGGAACTTCGGCGGGGTGCCGGTGCCGGGGTATGAATTTGTGTTTCACGAATATATCTGCAACTTTCAGGGCAATCAATGCGGCATATCCTATCATATCGACAGCGACCGCTCTCCGGAAAGTCTGCTCTACCGGCTAGCCTATGCTTTTACCGGCGGCAACTTGCTTTCTGTCACGCTGGATAAGCATGGTAAGATCCACTGGGGCTGGGTGGCTCCATGGGAAATGGATCGGCCGGATCAGGATTCCGCAGTAACGCTGATACGCAATTTGAATAAAGTACGCCGGGAAAATCCGGAAGTGTTGCTGTATGGCAGAATGCTTAAGCCGGATTACTCCATCGAGTGTGACAAGTATACACTTCACACTTTTTACGGCGACCGGGAAATGGATGCGGTGCTGAATTCCTGCTGGGAAACACCCGATGGCTGCCGGAAAATCGTGCTGACGAATTTTCTGCCGCAAAGTCAGCAAGTTACGATCATCTCCGCCAAGGGCAAAAAGAGACTGGAAACAGCACCTTTATCCGCTGTGATCCTGGAGTGCTGAATATACACCGTTAAATGAACAGGATAATTTATTATGTCAAGTCAGCATGATCTGCTTGGTAAAAGAGCTTTTGAATTACTGCCGTCATGGGAAAGGGAGTTCTGGGCGGAGGAAAAAGAGAATATCCCGCAATACTGCTTTTATCCGGATCTTCATCTGGTTGAGCAGTGGGGTTCTCCTGAAAAATTGAAGTTCTATGAAAAATACTGCCTGATGCCCAATGGCAAATGCACACCTCACGGACCGACCGGAGCAGATTGGATGGGGGCCGCCTTTGCCGGGGAATTGAGTACAGAACCATTTGATTACACTTTGCACTATTACTGCCCGTTGATCATCGATTTGATCAAAAAGGGGGATCGGGCTGAATCTGCCGCCTTCGCCGGTACATTGGCTCACTTTTTGCAGGATTGCTGTCTGCCGGTCCATTCGATGAATAATATCATCATAAATCAGCTTTATCCCCCGGCAAACGGCAAATATTTCTTTTATCACCGGCTGTTTGACAGTGCACCATTTGATCCGGAATCAGTGGATGGTGAACCGGAATTGCTCGGGTTTGACCTGACCGGTTTGATCTACACGCTCCGGGAAAAATGTTTTTACATCATTGAAAAAAATATTTCCGTACTTCCGGAATTCATCCATGCGGTCAAAAGCGGTGATGAAGAAGCGGTTGGATCCATCAGTCAGGCGATCAACCGTCAGGCGATAACTTTGACGGCGGCGTGCTGGCATACACTTTTTATGATCGCCACCGGAAAAATAACCGCCGGAATGGTAAAGAATTCCGGCAAACTGGATTTGACTTCACTGCCGCTGATTTTGAGCAGTGACGCAAAATTTGACCGCCAGCAGTTTATCGATGCCGGAATACCTTTTTACAAGACGGTCTATACAGAAAATGACCCCTGCCGGGCAAGGTTGTCGGTCAATCCGTATCCCTTTGAACCGGCAGTAAATTACGCTTATGACGGCAGTGGCAATGTGATCCCATTGGCATTGCAGATAAACGGCAGCAGACAGCAGAGCGACAAGGGTATTGCAGTGGGAACATACGGGATCGCTTCATTCCGGGTCGACGGCAGGATCTTCTCTGAATTGGAAGTGTATGCCGGAGTGCATTACTGCAACGATTTTGACGGCGAAGTGACTTTTGCCATCTGGTGCTATGAAACAACTTCTCCGCTCATGGCAAGAAAGAGCGTTTCCCGCAAACAGGATGCATTGCATTTCAAAATCGCACTGCCGGCGGAATGTCGGACGATCAGCCTTTTATCCTCCGGAGGGAACGGAAAATCTTCGGCAATATGGTTTGATCCGCAACTTTCCTACCGCCAATAACTTGCAAGATTGTCAATCCCACTTTTTTGTGTCGAAAAATGCAATAATGAGATAACTGTGCTTACGAGAAGTTCAATAAGAGTAAAGCATGAGTGCTTTACTCTCCGTACGGAGAGATTGGATTTTTCTGACATGATGATTTCCCTTTCTGTTATCAGTTGGCTGCAATTATGTTAAAAGAGATCTTTTTATTGTACAAAGCTTCAACATGGCCGTCAAAAAATACCGTGTTGTTGAAGCCGTGAGCCGGATATTTGCCGCTTTGCAGATATCCCGATGAGACTCTGGCACGCATGTGAGTCGGAATTTCACCGGCTTTGCCGCCCCACGAATCCATGATCATCACCACTTTTGCGGCATTGGCTATATTCGTAACCCGGTAAAACGTCTGCGGTCTTTCGCCGTATTTCTGATTGAAGCCGTAAGAGGTGTAAACACTGTAAGTGTGATTGACCATTACCGGCTCGGCATCGGCCGGACAAATCAAACTTTTCATCGCATTTTGAGCATTGTACCTGGCTTTGGCTTCCGATCTTTTGGCTTCCCGCCAGTCGGTAAAGTAGCCGTCACGCGCCAGAAAATCAAACCAGAACCCGGTCTTGCGGCCGCAAAGTTCTCTGGTCTCCCGGCTTGCTCCGCTCCATGCCGGAGGCAGGAAACCGTCATTGACTTCAGCATACATATCCAGTTTGACTGCCAGATCTTTGAGGTTATTCTCACAGGCGATGTGCCTGGCTGAATCATTCTGCCCCGCCAGCACCGGCAGGAGGATCGCCGCATTGATCAGCACTGCCGCCACGATCAACAGCAACTCAGCCAACGTGAATTTTTTTCTTCTTTGCATAACTTTTCTCTCCTTTTTATTGTTGGGTGTCTATCCGAATAATATCTTTACTTTATCAGGTACGCCTTCAGTTTTCAGCACCGCCGCCCGCTCGGCGGGTCGCGAAATGGGGCGACTCCGTTGTCGTCGCCCAAATGCCGCTTAAGTACTTCCCAAACCCTGGCGAAGCCCGGCGGCAGATTTTTTATTTGATTTTTTCACTCAGCACCGCCACCACCCGGTCGATGTATATGGCGTTTTCCGCCGTGTCGCCCTCCCGGAAAGCCGCTCCCGCAAATTTTACCGAAACCCAGAACTCCAGCGGCCCGGTTTCCGGAAAATTGGATAAGTGCAGCTTTACCCCCCATGACCGCGAAAGAAAAATATCCGCCGCTTTGGGCAAAGTGAATACCCCGAGTTTGTACCAGTGATAACCCTTTTCCTGCGGGAAGTTTTCCACTTTTACATTGACCGTCGTTTTCGCCACCCGGTCACGGAATCCCATGACAAAAGGCGGATCATACATCCCCGGATTGGCACTGACCGTGATTTTGACTGCAAAACCGGCTTCGCTTTCCGGATCACTGACCAGCGTGATCGCTTTCAAATCATGATTCTGAAACATCGCCGCCGTAAAGTCATAATAGCTCATCCCGGCAAATTTTTCCGGTGTTTTCACTTCGCCTGCCAACACCATCTGATATTGATTTATCTCATGCCGGGCCGCGGCGGTCAATTCATCTTTTCTTGCATAACGTGTCAGCCACGGCAGCCACGATTCCTTGAGCCGGGCTAATGCCTGCGACGCCAATTCCCGGTCAAAATACGTGCTTCTATCCCCCGTATTGGAACTGAAAACCGGCGGCAGTGCCCGGAATACACATACCCGGTCGATCCCCTTTCTCGCCCGGCGTACTCTGGATAACAGCAATGCATCGCCGGATACGGCTTTTTCCGCCCGGTCAAAACAACTCTGGATATGCCGCAACTGCGCCACCGTGGCATATTGCAGTTCTGCCGGCGGCGACATGAAGCGTATATATGCTCCGCTGCGCATCCTCGCCTCATCCAATGCCCGTCTGGCAGATAGAATTTCCGGTGCCGCCGCCCCGTAATACGCCCGCATGAAACGATCCGTCAATGCCGCCGTATCAGCGTAAGGATCTTCCATAAGTTTGGTTTCAAGATAAAATTTCAATTCATACATATCCGCTTCCGGTTCAAAAGGATGCTCCCACATGATCCCTTTTACTTTGTTATCCGCATAAAAACGGTAACGGTCACCGTAATACAATTCACTGGCAAAAGGCATACCAGTGCCGCCTTTTATATATGTTACCGCATAATCCCAGATGAAAAGATTCTTACAAACTTTTGACCAGCTGATCAGTGATTCCCGGAAACTGCGGTTCTCCTCCGCCATAATGGATGCCGCCTGATTTATCCGGGGACAGAGCCGGATGATGATGTTATCTTCCGCAACGATATCTTTCGGTGCTTCTACGGTAAAGTTGTACGCCAGTGTGGTGATCTTTATTTCCGGATGAACCGCTTTGAGTTTTACCGCCACCGCATTGAGCAAATGGAGCAATGCTCCGGAATGACCGTGTTTGCGAATCAATTGCGCACACGTTTCACAACGGCAGTAATTCCAGTTGTCATTGATGGAAATATCATACAACAGCGGCCGGGGTATCCGCCGGCCGGCGGCAGAACGGTCACCTTGAGCAATATAAGTTATCAATTGATCGTAAATAACTTCCGGCAAATCCGGATTGGAAAAACACAATTGGCTCTCTCTGCCCGCCCGCCGGACATTGTTGACCAGTGCAAAATACTCCGGGTGACCGGTAAAATATTTCTCCGCCGGAACATAACTCCACATCGTGTGGACGAATCGCGGCGGCCCGAATGCGTATGAACCGCCGTATTCTCCGCGGATTTCGCCGGTATTGTCATTATTCAGCATCCGTAAAGCGGCAAATCTGCCCTTATCCGGCTTGCGGGTGTTGCCCCGGTAGATGTGGCGGTAGATGAAATACGGTTGTCCCGTCGCCGATAATGCCGGTAATTTCAAAATCCGATGTGACGGCACATATTCTTCATAAGGAGTGAAGAAGAATACACCGCAGAAATCTTCCAGCAAATGCGACACCGCATACACTGTACCACGCTCATTATTGCCGGATAATGTCACCACTCTGCCCTGACTGCTGATCGACCACGCATCGGGTTTGCCGGTCAATTCCGGGGAGATCATGATCCGGAAAATTACCGGCGTTACCCCGTTGACACTCACTTCGTAAGTGCCGCCGGTGATCTTGCCCAGATACTCCCGGAGCACAGCCGCCGCACTCTTTTCTCCCGGCGTATCGCCGCTCACTACGACACACGGCGCACTGCACAGCGTCATCACGGCAAAAGCCCCAAGCAGTAACAACCATAATTTTTTCATCTTTCATTCCCTATATTGACAAAGAAGTTTTTTTCTTTCACTCTATCACTGCCTTTACTGCCTTCCGCTCAAGTGTTGTGCTGTCGCACAACTTCGCTCACGGCAGGCGGTATCGGCGTTTTTACGCCGACTTCTGCGCTGTCGCTTATTTTCGCCGCCCGCTCGGCGGGTTGCGAAATGGGGCGACTCCGTTGTCGTCGCCCAAATGCCGCCCAAGTCCTCCCAAGCCTCGGCGACAAGCGTTCCGCCGCTTGATCACGTCTCCGTACGACGGAGAGCGAAATTATTTTATTTTTTTACTCAACTGCACCTTTACTGCCTTCCGCCCGGTGGCAGATTTTTATTTAATTTTTTTATCTGTTATCCCGTAAGGTTCAAGTTGCCACGCCGGATGAAACTCTTCGCGCAACGGCATAAACGATGCCGGATTACAATACCGCAACTGCTGAATAATGTGAAACGGCCCATGCGAATTCCGGCGGCTGCCATATACCCGCAGTGTAACCTTATCCACCCCGTCCGGAATCCGTAAATCATTCCTCTCGTGCCAATTACGGTCACCATTTTCCAGCACCGCCGCAAAACTTCCCCTGATCTCCAAATCCAGCACTCTGTTTTTTCCCGGCGGCACACTCATCTTGTAATCCACCGCCCCGGAATAAAACGGCAACCCCTGTTCCGTCCAGTCACCCATTGCCAACTTTCTTACCGGCGCAATCAAATGCAGTTCCAATCCGGTGATCTTCACCCCGAAATCCCCCAGCAGAAAACAATCTTCCAAGGTTTTGCGCCGGTTTATGAATGTATTCAACACTATCTGATTACGGCCGGGAATCAGATTTTTTACCGCAAAAAATTTAAGCGAATGGTCAAACCAGTAATATTCACTTCTTTCCAGCTTCCAGCCATTGCAGAAAACTTTCGCTTCACCATCTTCCACCGCAAAACGCACCACTCCCACCGGAACTTCATCACAGAAAAAGGTGAACCGCAACCTGACCGGCACCCTTTCCCCTTCCGACTCTTCCGCCCACGGCTGACGGCTCAGCGATCCGCGCGGCTCCATCCCGTAACGGCGGCGCAACATGGCATCCAATCTGCGCATGTCCACCGGAAATTGAAATTCCCCGCTCTCATCCGCCGCTTCCGCCCGGTCTAAAAGCAGAATATTATTTTCCGTCAGTTCGATATCAAAAGAGTTTTCCGTCAGCTTAACTGCCTGATATCCCGCTTGTTCCGGCAACTTCCATTTCGGCTCATCCGGAAAAAACAACATTCTGCTCTCTCCTGCCGCCAACGGAAATGTACCATTCCCGGCAGATATCGAACCATCATCCATATTCCAGAATTGCGGCACTCCCGTCACCCCGGCGACTCCCACTTGCAAAAATCCGCAATCATTATTACGCTGATCAAACGGCACACTGCGCCAATTCGTTGCATCACTCTGCTGGCCGATGGAATATCCGGTATTGTGGATAAAGAGAAAATATCCCCTTTCATGCCGCAAAAGCAAATGCAGTAACCCCCGCACCTGTACGCCATCATTGCCGGTCAGCGAAACCCGGCGGCAAGCCGCCAGTTTTTCCGGCAGCTCCTCCGGCAGACACCGGCTGAATCTCAGCGGCTCTGTCAGCTTTTCACCTTCAATATAATCCGGCAGTTTACCGGCAAAAAGCAGCGTACCGCCGGATGCCGCAAACTTTTTCAGCAATGTCAAAGTCGTGCGGCGCAATGTCACCGTTTCCGGGATCACCACCGCTTTATAGGCAGCTTTCCCGATTTGCATCATCCCGCCGGAAATCGAGCCGTGATGCGCCATAACTTCTTCGTCACCATAATCAAAATCCAAATTGGCATTGAGCAGGATATCACTGACCGCATTCCGGGAATTTTCCAGTGACTCAAGCTGAAAATTGCTTTCATAATCCGGTTGTAAAAGCGCGTAGGCACTCTCCACCGGGTTAAGTACCAGAATATCCCGTACTTCACGGCACTTTTCAAAAATCGCATGCAGACGGCCGGAACGGTCTGCCAGACGGGAAAATTCAGCATGATGTGATGCGTGCCATGCCAGAGAACCGGGGAAGTCACGCTTGCATTCTCCACCCGCACTGTACCACCCCAGATGCAGACACTGACGATTCACCCCCAGGGCAAAAAGCATATCACCGCTGCGCCGCTGATCGTAGAGTGAAAATTCCCAGCCGGTACAGCCGTGGATCTCCGCCAGCCGGTCAGCTTTACCCAGTTGACGCGCTGCCGAAGCAAGCTGTTTGACCGTCGCCGGCAGATAACGTGTGCCGGTAAGATAATCGATGCCGGGCTGCTGAAAATATTGCAGTGCCGCCATGTTGGAACCATGGGAACCGGCCTGGGTGGCCAGCAGATCTTCACCGAGCAGATGTCCGGTAAGTTTCAAATCATGTTTCTCACACCATTCCGATAGCGGCCGCAGAAAATTTTCCCGGAAAAGTTCGGAAATGAGCGAATAAAACTGCCAGCGGATCTTAACGTGGGAATCATCCGGCAGATCGAAGAACAATCCTGGCAGTTGCGGCGGCAATTCTTCGTGGAAACGCTGAAAATATTTTTCCGGCAGAGTTTCCGACCACGGCACACCGCCGCCGAAACGGAAAGTTTCCACACCGTAAAACGGTTCATCCATAAATATTTCACTTACACCGGCTTGAGTAAACCGGCCAAGATTTTCCAAATATTTTTCATGGGTGATCTGCAGAAAAAGGGCAGCGGATTCCGGATTGAATACATCCGGAAAACAACTGTTGTTGAACCATTCCGATGCCGGGTGGCGGCGGGCGGAAAAGTGATGTACTTTTCCCCGGAATGTGCCGGAAAAAATGGTGTTTCCCGGCGCAGAACCGCCAATTTGGCAATGCAGTGAAGATCCGGCAAGTTCCGGAGCAAGTGCGGCAACTTTGCCTCCGGCTGCGCCGCTGGGCCAGCGGTCTTCATCGTAAAGAGCCGCCATTATCTGCTGTTTATTGGCTTCCGCAACCGCACAACGGACGATATCGAACCACTTTTTCCCAAGATAAGGAGTTTTCAAACCGTTACGTGAATGCATGAAAAATCCCCCCATGCCCATCTCGCGCAAAGTGGCGATCTGTTGACGGATGATCTTTTCATCAAGTTCACCGTTCCACGCCCAGAAAAGTTTGGGACGCAGTTCCGCCGGCGGGTTCTGCCAGTTTTTTATAAACATAATTTGAATCCTGTAAATTTGAAACTATATTAAATATACAGGAATAAGACCGGAAAAACCATAATGATTTTCTCAATAATTATAAGAATAGTATCAAAATGAAAAAACTTTCCAGAAACCGTAATCAGGTGGAGTATTCCTACGCATTTGATTCGGCGGATTTCCCGCTGACAGTGCGTATGGAGGAAAACGCCGGGGAAATCGTGCCGCATCTGCACGAAAAATTTTCTGAATTGGTGATCGTTTTGAAAGGACGGGCCACCCATCTGGTCGCCAACCGCAAATATCAACTGACC
>JAFVZS010000111.1 GCA_017508015.1 Lentisphaeria bacterium | reverse complement strand
GGTGCTGAATGCCAGCCGCATTACCTTCTACAACACCAATGCCAAGACGACTTTCACGCTGACCGGCAGCGATGTTGAAATCGGTCAGTTCATGACCCGCGATCAAGATAGCGTGTTCACTCTGGACAACACCAAGTTGTACAGCACTTCTACGATCAACGGCAATGACGAAGGTCAGTACAACGCCGGTACGCTGAACGTGCTTAACGGCTCTACGCTGACTTACACCAGTGCGATGACCAACGAAGCCACCGGTAAGATCGTTATTTCTGCCGACAGTATGTTGATTGCTCCGGAGATCATTATGGTTGACGGTGCTTCGATCACCATTGACGGTACCGGCTTTACCAGCGGCACCAACAAGGTCATCGACCTCAATGGTACTGAAAGTCTGCAGGACAAGATCACGATCGAAAATCTTGAAGAAGGTATTACAGTTGCTTACGGCAAAGACGGTGACGTGCTGATCACCGATGCTTCACTGCAGAAACTCTATGTCGACAGTGCTTATGCTGATAAGGATTTCGGCGCCATTGATGGTGACAAGGTTTTCGGTATCAATGCGTTCGGCAGTCTGCTGGAGGCGTTGGATGCCAAAACGGCGGATACTGAAGAAATCGTTATCGAAAGCGATATAACCGAGGCACTTTCCGGCAAGACCATTTCCGGCAAACTTACCGCCGGCAGTGCTGTAACGATTGCTGACAGTGCCAATGACAATTATGTTAACTTTACCGGAACAACTCTGGATAAAAACATCACCGTAGATGCCAAATACTTCTACCTTTACGGCGAAAATACTTTCAACGGCAACGTGAAGTCTTCCAGCACTTTCTACAGTTCCGGTAAACTTACTCTTACCGGAAATGCTGAAGTCTATACTACTATGAGCCGTTACTATGTCAATGCTGATGACGGTATCTATGTGGTCGGTACTGCTGCCGCCGGTGAAGGCAAAAATGCCGCTGTGCAGTACAAGAGCATAAACTATCTCGGTCACTACTCCGGTACTTTCAGCGTCAAAGATACCGCTGCTGAATTCGGTTATATTCTGCTCAACGGCGACACGGATGGCGATGGCTATTCGAAGGCTACGCTGGTTGCTGACAACGCTTTGATAAAGACCATCGGCGGCCCCAACACCCAGCCCGGTCAGGTGCTGATGAATGGCGATTCCTCAATCGTTGCCACCAACGGTTCGGTACTGGATTTCCGCGGTCCGAAAGATTTCGGCTACCTCTCAATGCAAGAAAACAACTCGATTTCGCTGACTGATTCGGAAATGTATCTGGGAAAAGAAGGTCAGGGCAGCAACACGCTTGACGGAACGATCACTCTGACTAACTCCACCTTGAGCAGCCTCGGCACAATCACCAACAACGGTACGATCAAAATTACCGGAGAGTCAACTCTCAATGTTGGTAAAGTTACCGGAAATGCACTGCAAGTTGAAGATGCTGAAATCACAAATTCAGTAGTAGGTGTTGCAAAGTATGATGCTGAAAATAACATAATCGGTGTTACCGGTGAAACTGCTACAGCAAAACTTTATGGCAATGTAGAATTGAGCGGTAGTAATTTCTTTGATACCATACATGCAGGACGGGACACCAGTTATGATAAAGCAACTGTTGTTACAATCACAGGTGATTTCTGGGCATATAACTTCCTTACCGGAACAGTACATGCTGATAACAAAGTTTATATCGGTGACGGCGAAACTGCAACCGATGCTTATTTTGGCAACTTGGGCGGGTTCGGTGCTATTGATATAAATTCTGCAAATGTTGATTACGGCTATGCGTATATCCGTAATGTAACCAATATCAAAAATAGTACACTTACCAATAAGAGTATAAATACATATTTCTCAGGAAATGCTGTAACTGTTGTTGATAATTCGACTTGGTCGGCAGGTTCTTTTGTGACCATCGGCAGTTACGGCGGCGATTTCATGGCTGGAAATGCCGATGTTACTTTGCAGAATGGTGCAGTGATGAACGTCGGTAATCTGGAAATCTACGAAGCTGCTGACAAAACCGTGAAGCTCACCGTCAACGATTCTACGGTCAACTCAACCGGCGCACTTACGATTTCCACCGGAGCTGAAGTCTACCTCAATGAAGGTGCTTTGCTCAATGCCAGTGGTACTTTGACCAATAATGGTCAGATTATTGTCGATGTGACCGACACCTGGCAGGGAGTTGCCAAAATCATTGATGTCGCCGAAGGCGAAACTGTTGATAAGACCAATATCAAACTCAATGAAGCTGATGCCGCCAACGGCGTCCAGATCGAAGTCGGTGACGATGGCGATCTGCTCGTTTACAAAGTGCCGGTCGATAAAGTTTATGTCGACAGCAACTTCGTCGGTGACTTCGGCGCAAAAGTCGCTGAAGGCAAATTCATGAATATCAATGCCTTCAACACCCTTTCCGGTTATGACGCTTCTGAAAGCACCAAAGCTCTGGAAATTGCCGGAGGTACTTACAAAGAAGGGGCTGGCACTTGGATCGACTTGGCTAAAGGCGGTATCAACAGTGTTACTACTGATGGTGTCGTTATTGCTGAAAAAGGCAACCTGCTTTTCGATAAAAGTGAAGCAGGTGAGTACACAATCAGCGGTTCTTATCAAACACTTGGAACTGAAGGTTTCTTGTGGGAAAATGGACAGAACCTCGGTTGGAAAACAAACGGTGTTATCCGCTTCAAGGGTGCTGACGGTGTTGTATACAACCTTTCAAATGCCAATATCACTTCAAGTGCCGCAGTCCAGTTCATCGGAGGAAAAACTATTATCTCTGCTGACTCTACCATAAGCGGTGATAGTGCAACAGAATCCAAAATGGCAGTTTACGGCGAAGTTGTCAACTATGGCAAAATCGATCTCGTAACAACTGGTAATCCGGGTACTGCACTGCTTATCGGTCATGGCAGTTATGCTTCCAATGCTAACAAATTTACCGTTTCCGGTGAAAACGCTTCGGTCAATATCGATACCGGAGCTGCTACAGATGCCGAGATTCACTCATCCGGTACTTTGGTTGTTGAAAACAAGGCAGCATTTACAGCCGAAAATGTCAATAACGCCGGCGCAATCACCATTGACAATGCCGCTTTCACTGCGGCTGTGCTGACCAACAGCAATGTGATCACCATCAAAGGTGCTGCGGAACTCGCTATCGGCAAGCTCGTCAATACCGATGCCACACTGAATATTGAAAACTTCACCAATGAATTCAATCTCGACGTTGACGGCGGTACGATCAAGGTCACCGGTGAACTCAAACTCGGTGCCGATGCTGATATCACCGATGCAGTGCTCGACGGCGGCAAACTGGTGATCACCGGAGCTGACCAGACGGTTAAGCTTGCTGAAAACAGCACCGTCACTCTGGTGGTCGATAAAACTGCGATCCTGACTGCTGGCAATGACTTTATCGGCAACGTGGATATCACCGGCGAAAATGCTGAGCTGACCGCCGATGATGAGCTTTTCAAAGGCAACAAAGTTTCCGGCGTCAAACTTGTTATCACCAACGCTGATAACGTAATCAATGTCGATGCCGCACTTGCCGACATTGCAGAGATCAACGGCAGCAAAGTCGAAAACTTCAACGGTGTCTACTACTTTGTCACTAATGATGACAATGGTACTCCGGATGATTCGACCGATGATAAACAGGTCACCAACATCCTTGCCAAAGACGAAAACGGCATCAGCTATGCCGCGCAGGGTTCCGGTGACGGTGATGGCAGTGTCGACGGTGAAAAAGAATTCGGTAACATCACTGTAAAAGGTGATGGTTCAGTCAACCCGGATCTGGACATCACCATGAAGAAAGGCACCACCACCATCAAGGTTGCCAATGGTAAAGCCGATGATAAGACCGTGTTCGAGATCGGTTCGATCGGCAAAAATGCTGACGGCGGTAAAACCAATCTCAACTTCGGCAACTATTCCGATGTTGCGATCAACGGTGATGTCGATGCCATGGGCAATCTGACTGTCGGTAAAAATTCTGAATTGGATGTTGCCGGTAAGCTCAACGGCAAAAATATTAATCAGAGCATCAAAATCGGTGCCGACAGCACAGCTGACTTTGCTGATATCGACCTGATGGGCGGCAAAAACAGCTTCAGCGTGGCCGCCGGTGCAACTGTGACGGCCGGAGAAGTTGCCGGAATTTCCTCACTCTCTCTGGCTTCCGGTAAAGCAAATGACATTGCGACAATGACGGTTGACAATTATATCGCCGCCGCAGTCAACAACTCCATCACGCTCGGCAATTACGCTGAATTGATGGTCTACGGCGAGATCGACAACGGCGGCGTGGCCAGCGGTACCGGCACGACCGTCAAAACCGGCAGCTATGCCAAACTTACCGTTGACAATGGAATCAACGGCCTCGCCGCTATGACCCTTGGCAAAGGAGCATCTTTCATCGGTTCCGCCCTTGAGGGTACGGAAAAATCCAACAAGATCAACCTCGGTGCTGAAGCGACCCTGACTACCGGAGTAATCGACCTGAAAGATGGTAAAAACTCCATCACACTGGGTAAAGGTGCAGATTTGACTGCAACAACCATCAGCAACGTCCAGACCATCAACGGCGGCGCAGAAGCTGATTTGACTGTCGGTGCGATCAACGGCGTGCAGAAAGTTACCGTCGGCAAAGGCGGCTGGCTGAATGCCGAAACTGTCAACGGTACTGAAGGCAACGATACATTCAACTTCGGCAATGAAAGCTTGATCGGTTCTGAAAATCAGGCAATCACTCTTGACTTCGCTGACGGCAACGACACGCTGAAACTCGGCAATAAAGCGAAAGCTTACTTCGCGGATGTCACTTTCGGCGAAGGCAAAAATACGCTGAATATCGGTAATGATACGGTTGCCGATTTTGCCGAAGTCACTTTCGGTGCCGGTAACGACACGGTGAAAATCGGCAGTAACAGCATCGTCAATTTCGGTGAGCTGAATATGGGCGAAGCTGACAATGACAAGGATAAAGACACTCTTACCATCGGTAAGGATGCCAAAGTCTATGTCAATGCCATTACCGGTGTCGAAACCCTCAACGCCGCCAAAGGTGCGAAAATCTGGTTCACCAACGGTGCCGATACTGACGTGAATCTGACCGGTGTCAAAGGCAGCTGGAAGAATGCCGAGATCCTCGATGACCGCGGTTCTGTGACAGGTGCTTCCGGTGAAGAATTGACTTTCGGCGGTGAGGTCTATGCCAACGAATGCGATGTTTACTTCATCGGCGGCAAAGTTGCAGATCTCAAGAGTGGAACTGCCGAAGTCTGGTATTCAACTGATAATGGAGATTCATGGCTGTTGTATCCGTGGGCGCCCGGATTTGATGGAGAGATTGACTACATCAAAGTCGGTGTTGACTTCACTGATAAAGATCAGTATGCCAAGAAAGAGTATTCATTCAATATTAAACTTGCCTGAAAATCATAAGGCATATCCGCCGTGCAGAATTTCTGCACGGCGTTTTTTTTGTCGCAAAGCAGTCTTACGGGTGAAGATACCTTTTTGAAAAAAGGTTATCTTCTTTCGCGCCCCATCTTACAAAAACTTTTGCCGGAATTGCTTTTTTAATATATTTTGCTCAAATAACAGGACATAATGGACTAAATGGATCACATGGACTAAATGGACCACATGGACGACTTTACGCAATAATGCCGGTTTTTGACGAAAAGGGATGGGGTATTGGATCATTTAACGTGAACAAACGGTGATCAAAAAGCGCAGGGAATTGCCGATGATTACCGGGCGGGGGCGCATTCTTGGCGGATAAGCGTTGAGAAGTATTGCCAGATTTTCGTTGCTCATCCGGCGGTAATCGGGTGAGAGGATCAGAATAAAGCTGTCGGTACCGGTGTTTTGCAAATATTCCATAGCGGCGGCGAACTGGCGGTCATTGGCAATTTCCAGCTGGGTTTTGGCACTGGGGATCAGCGGGGTCATTTCCGGCAGAAAAAAGATGTCGGACAGGAGAGTATCGTTGGGCAGGGAAAGGATTTCGTTTTGCAGAAATTCCGCATCACCGGCCACTTTGATAAGGGCGGAAATGGCGTAAATCTGCATGATTATTCCGGCGATACAGCAGAGGGCAAGCAGATTCTGGGCGTGGAAGTTTTTGAAAAATCCCGCCCGTACCAAAGCGTAGTTCCCAAGGATCAGCATCAGCGGCATGATGATGATGAAGTGCCGGGCTCCCCAGGTCAGACCGGGATCGTTGGGGTTGAGCAGAAATGCAATAGATAAAATATAGATCAGCACTGTCATGGCGGCAAGGCTGACAAAACCGTGACGGTCACGGAGCAGTGCCCGGAAGTTGAGGAAAAATCCGGCGAGCACCGGCACGGAAAGCAGTAGACCTGCAGTATATATGCAAATCATCAAATAATCATCGTGCCGCCAGAGGGCGATGGCAAGAATAGTCGTGCCAAGGGCAAAAAGTGTACCGGCAATGAGTTTGAATTTTTTCCAACTGGTATATCCCGGGGCGAAACCGGCGCATAAAAGCGGCACGGTTCCGGCGGCTGCCGCGATCCACGACCATAATCCGGGCAGGGTTTCAAAGCGTACAAGGTGTTGATAAAAGTTGAAAAGCACCTCTTTGCCCCAGAGCAGCAGAGTTAATTTTTCTGTGCGGTTGTTGATAAAGTAGGTCGAACCGTGGACTCCGGCAATATGGCCGAAAAGCAGAAAGTTGGTTATCCACAGAGTGAGCACGGGAATAATGGCCCCCAAGGCAAACTTCAATATGATGCGCCATTGGCGTTTGACGGTCAGAGCGATCAGCAGTGTGAATCCCAGCAGATAGAGTTCCTCACGCATCCATACTCCGCAACCGAAAAATATTCCGGCAAGGGTGAAGCGTTTGCGGAAAAAGCACCAGGCTGTCAGAGTGACTGCCAGGGCCGCCGGAACCATTTCCCAGAGCAAAAAGCTGTAAAATATCAGCGGCGTGGCCGCCAGCATGAAAAACTGCCAGCGTTTCCGGCCGGGAAACAAGAGCAGCAGCACGGCGATGCCGGTCATTGACAGAGCCGGTATCAATGTGGTGCTGAATGAGCCGGTTATCCGGTAGAGCAAGGCGGTAAGTACCGGCAGGTACGGCGAATGAAAAGATACGGTTCTGCCGTTATCCAGAGTTTGAAAATGAAACCCTCCTTTCGGGAAATTTTCCGGAGAGGCGTGATCGAAATATATCGTGCCGTTATCCAGAAAGTTGTGCATTATCATCAGTTTGTTGCCGTTATCGGTGATCCATACTGCTTCCGGCGGCAGAAATGCCGCAGAAAAAGAGAGCAGTGCCAGAAAGAGGATCACCGGAATGATGATATGGCGGTGTTTTTCCCAGCAGAGGGTTTCATTCATAATAATTATCCCTGCAGAACATCTTCTGCTCCGAGCAGAGTGACTCCGGCATCAGCGAGTTTTGCCGCGGCGGCTTCCTGATCGTTAAAACGGAAGATGATCACTGCTTGATCTTTGGAACCGGAAGTGACTGCATACATGTATTCTACGGAAAGACCGAGCATATCGGTCTTTTCAAAGACCGCAGCCAGACCACCGGCGCAATCCGGCACACCGACCGCCAGCACCTTGTTTTCTTTGGTGATGAATCCGGCGGCTTTCAAGGCGGCACTGCCGCGGTCGATATCATCGAGCAGCAGACGCAGAATGCCGAATTCAGAAGTATCAGCCACGCTCATGGCGCAGAGGTTGACATTGGCATCTTTCAAAACTTTGCATACTTCAGAAAGAGCACCGGGACGGTTTTCGACAAAGAGTGAAAGCTGTTTGATCTGTTTCATAAGAAAATTCCTTATTTTTGGTTGCGGCCGATTTTGAACATCGCTTCGTTGGCTTCATGAAGTTTTTCCGGGAAGGCCCGTTTCAGGGCATCCAGAAAGAGTTCTTCCGGAAATTGCGGCAATTTGGCCGAAAGTGCGCCCAAAAGCATCACATTTAGAGCTTTGGGGTTGGTCAGCCGGTCGGTCGGGATATTTTCCGGGGTGATGAGTGTGCCGTTTTCCCGGAGTGCCGGACGGGCAACCTCAAGCTGGGAAATATCCAGCACCACAAGAATATCGCCTTCACCGGCCGGAACCATCGGACTGTTGACTTTTTCGCCGAAACGCACTTCGCTGGAAACCGATCCGCCGCGCTGACTCATGCCGTGAACTTCGCTTTTTTTGACATCCATACCGGCATGGAAGATCACATCGGCAAGAATATCGGTGATTTTCAAAACTCCCTGACCGCCCAGACCGGCGGCAATGATATTGGTGATGTTGCTCATGATCAGTTTTTTCCCATTTTAGCCATTTTCGCCATTGCCAGAATACAGGGACGGCGGGCGATGATAACACTGCAATCGTTGGATGCCAGCCGGGTTTTCAGCAATTCGGCAAATTTTTCTGTTTCCAAAGTGGTGTCGATGACATCACAATTATCCACGCCGATCCCTTTGACGATATTTTCCAGAGAAACGGCATAGGCCGGAGAGTGATCCAGTTTGCGTCCGGTAGCCGGATTTTCCTGACAGCCGGTCATGGCGGTAATGCGGTTGTCGAGAATCAGTACCACATGGCCCGTTGCCGGACGGTTGTAGACCATTTCGACAATACCGTTGATGCCGGTGTGCAAAAAGGTACTGTCACCGATGACACTGACCACTTTGCGGGCTTCCGCTTCCGGCAGGGTGTGGCGCATCCCCAGACCGACGGTTACGCTTGCCCCCATGCATACGCAGGAGTCGATCGCTGAAAACGGCGGCATCACGCCCAGCGTATAACAGCCGATATCACCGGAAACGATACAGCCCAGATCCCGCAGGACTTCAAAGGTTTTACGGTGCGGACAGCCGGGGCAGAGCTGGGGCGGTTTGCCGGGGGCTCCGGCCGGGTCGCAGGTCAGATCACCGGCAATAAGTTTGCGGACCCGCGAAACATTCAACTCTCCGAAGCGGAATGTTTCAGGTTTATTCTCAACTTTGATGCCGGCGGCCATGATCTGTTCAAAAAGGATGGGGTCACCCTCTTCCACGATCAAACAGCGTTTGACTTTGGCCGCAAATTTACCGATGGTATCCAGCGGCAGCGGAAAGGTCATGCCGAGTTTGAGTACTGAAGCTTCCGGAGCGGCATCCAGCACATGCTGATAACTGATACCGCTGGTTATGATACCCAATTCGGCAGAAGCGGTTTTTTCAACGGTAAAAAGGCCCTTTTCGTTAAATTCCTGCATGGCATGCAGATCGGCCCGCATCCGTTTGTGGGCCAGTTTGGCAAAAGCCGGTACCATGACATTGGATTTGGGATCACGGGTGAAAGAGGCCGTTTTTGCCGGCATGGGATTTCCGGCGAAACGGCGTTCCACAATGCACTGGGAGTGGCAGACCCGGGTGGTCATGCGGAAAAGCACCGGACTGCGGAATTTATCTGCCAGATCAAAGGCGGCACAGAGAAAATCGTAACACTCCTGGGAATCCGACGGTTCAAACATCGGTACTCCGGCGGCAATGGCATAGCGGCGGTTATCCTGTTCATTCTGACTGGATGCCATTCCCGGGTCATCGGCACTGATGACCACCAGACCGCCGGGGGTGCCGCTGTAAGCGATGGTGAAAAACGGGTCGGCTGCGACATTGAGACCGACATGTTTCATAGTGGCCAGAGCTCTGGTACCGGTATAAGCGGCTCCGATGGCGACTTCGAGGGCGCATTTTTCGTTGGGGGCCCATTCGGCGGAACCGCCGAGTTTGCTGAATTCATCGAGGATCTCCGACGAAGGAGTGCCCGGATATCCGCAGCCGAGGGAGACCCCGCAATCCAGAGCCGCCATGGCGACGGCTTCGTTTCCACTTGCGAGAAGTTTCATTTCATTTTCCTTTACATTGTATGTTGAAATTAATTTTTATTGATCTGCATCAGTTGAATAATCGCTTAAAATCTCTTCCTGGATCGTCAACTGGTCATCGATCATGATTTCCAGATTTTCCTTTTCCTGATGATCCGGAGTGAAGCCCGGATGATTGAGCAGTTTGAGAGCTTCATTGAGTTTGGCGGCGACATCTGCCAGACGGCGCATTTTTTCCTGATCTTTTTCATCCGGATCCCGTCCGGAATCAGCGAGCATATTCAGATAATCCAGCCGCCGGACGACCGCTTCCATGATTTGAGAACGCAATTCCGCTTTCGGTTCATCGTCGGCCCGGTTGTAATTTTCCTGCAGAACTTCAAAGCGTTCTTCGAGGAAATTGAGCAATACCGCCTGCTGGGCCTCATCGGCCAGATCGACTGCTGAAGTACGGAATATCCGGCTCTGCACTCCGGAAAAGTCAGTTTCCCGGCCGTAAACCGCATCAAGGATGAAGCCGTCAAGTTCCTGGGCATTGAGCGGCACTCCGGCGGCGGCCAGCAATTTGAATGGGTCATCCAATTCGCCGGAAGATATGCTCAAACCTTCCGGGAGCAGCGGATTCTGCTCAAAATCATCATCGTGACAGTGGCAATCGCCGGAGTGTTCATGCTCATCGGCCACGGTCAGTACAGCATGGTCACCTTCCGGGCGGAGCTGCACGGTGGCCGATCCGGCGATGAATTCATCGATCGAACCGCCGGGAACCCCTTGAATACCGGCGTAATAGATCATCCATGCCAACTGTTCGGGGATGTCGGGATAATCCTGAAATTCATCCCAGACCTTCCGGGCGGCATCATCCATAAGTTTCAGGTACTCTTTCTGGGCGTGAGAGGTGCGTTTCGAGCCGGAAAGATACTCAAAAGAGATGATCCCGTGCCGGTAATCTTCCACCGTACAGAGCAGAGCATCGCCGAAAAGGAACTCTGTTCCGGCGTAAAAATCATGCATATCCCAAACGGTCAGGGTGACCGAATCGGTACGGCTGGCGCGTTCTTTGAGGATCGTATTGGCCGGATCATCGGCCAGAAAAAAGTCGAAAATCTGTTCTGAACCAAGCAGGATGTGGTAGTGAAAACATCTGCCCAGCGGCACGATCATTTTTTTCATCGCCACCGGATTTCCGGCTTCTTTCAAGGTCACGGTCGACGGGAATACTTCCGGGGCGACATAAGGAGTCAGGCGGTGGCCGGGAAAAAGAATACCGGTGCTGATCTCCCACTCATCCGGAGTGATAAGAAACTGTCTGCCGTTGAAAAAACTTTCCCGCCTGATACATTGATACGAGTGATCATAAAAGAGGTTTTCATCGGAATTAACCGCTCTTTCCACCCGGCGGCGCAGAGCATCAACATCCGCCGGATCGAGGGCTTTTACCACTGAATCCACCGAAAAATTTTCTCCGGCGGCGGCAATGGCATTTTCGATATCCACGCTGTTGATATTGTCGGATTTTTCTTTATTCATAATGTTATACCTTCGGAAAGTTTGACCAGTCTGGCGGCCATCATTGAGGTAAAGGCTTCCTGATCCATGTTTTTCAATTCATCAAGTGAAACGGCATCGGCGACGGTGAATTTGCCGCAGCGGGTGCGGCGCAGTGCGCTTAAAACGGCCCCGCAGCCAAGCTTTGCACCGATGTCAGTTGCCAGAGTGCGGATGTAAGTCCCTTTGGAACAGGCAGTGATAAAATCGACATCCGGCAGGGCCATCCGGGTGATTTCCAATCTGGAAATTTCGATTTCCCGGGCTTCTCTTTCGATTTCGACCCCCTGTCTGGCCAATTCATAGAGTTTTTTGCCGCCGACTTTCACCGCCGAAAACATTGGCGGCAACTGCATACTTTTGCCCCGGAATGAGGAAAATACATCCCTGACCGACTCTTCACCGGGCAGTGTTTCCGCCCGGCGGATCAATTTGCCGTCGAGGTCGCCGGAATCGGTTTCGACCCCAAGTGTGAGCGTGCCGCAATACTCTTTATCCACGCCGCTGAGCTTGCCGCTCAAGGTGGTGAATTTACCCAGCACCAGCAGCAGCAAGCCGGTCGCCGCCGGATCGAGCGTGCCGCAATGACCGACTTTCGGAACGTTGAAGCGGGAACGGACAAAATTCACCACATCAAAACTTGTCCAGGTCGCCGGTTTATCCACCGGCAGAACTCCGCAGGCTTTGCACTCCGGCAAACGGTGTTTTTTAGGATTGTAACGCAAAATAATCAGACCTTTCTCAAACAATATAATGTAGCATATAAAACATCTTTACTCAAGAGCTTTGGAAGAAAATTTTCCGGCTTTCGGCAGCCGGATGTGATAATGGATCGCCAGAATGCGGATGATGATCACCAGCAATGCCACGATGGTAAACCGCCAGAAGACAGTCGTGCCGGCAGATCCCAGCAGACAATAAACTGCTCCGCCGATCAGCGAAGCTGTGGCGTAAAAGTCACTGACCAGCACCGCCGGGACTTTGCGTGACATGACATCGCGCAGAATCCCTCCGCCGACCGCCGAAAGTGTACCGCAAAGCATGACTCCCACCGGGCCGAGACCGTATTGTGAACCTTTTGCGGCCCCGATAGCGGTGAATACTCCCAGACCGAATGCATCACAGATCATGATGATCTCCCGGTGGCGGGCGATCCTGCCGGAAAGAAAAAACAGAAGCAGTCCGGTGAGAATACAGGCGATCAGATATACCTCATTTTGCAGAGCTGCCGCCGGAGTTGCACCGATAATGCAGTCACGCAAGATCCCGCCGCCGACTCCGACCGTACAGCTGAATACCACTACGCCGAGCATATCCAGACGCAGCTTGATCCCGCTGACGGCTCCGGTAATGGCAAAGATCACTGTGCCGGTGATGTCAAAGCAAAAAATGAGTTGGTCAAGCATATTATTCGATAACCTGATAATCCCGCAATTTGGAATATTGCATTTCTTTGGAAATTCTGGCATACGGCCGGAGAACTCCTCCGGTACGGTCAACGCCCAGACTTTTCAGATAGATCGTGCGGTCGATACCGCCGTTTTTCAGCATGGTGTAAGTTGCGGCCACTCCCGGGAAATTGACGATCTGCCGCCAGTTGCGGTCGAAATCCCAGAGGTTGTCCACCCGGTTGAGGGCGATGCCGAGAAAGATAAGCGCATCGTAGCTTTGAGCTTCACAGGCTCCGGGATAGTGATAGAAACGGCGGCGGAATTCTCTTTTGAATGCAGTGAATTCCGGGGAATTGTTCCGGTCATTGAAAAGAGCCGTGAAAATACATTCTCCGGGGTCGATGCCGTTGAGCGAAGCGATAAATTCCGCATCATCCCAGCTGTCCGGACCGCAGATGATACCGTAAAATCCGGCATCCCGGAGCTGTTTGACCAGTTGGGCTGCCCGTTTCCCCCGGGAAGTTATCAGAATAAATTGCGGTTCAGTCATCAGCAGTGAACGGAGTTGTCCTTCAGTAAGCAGTTGACCGGCAGTCACCATGCTGTTGATGGTGATCGAACCGCCGAGATCAGTTACCGATTGGGAAAAGTTGCGGGAAATACCGCGGGCATACTCCTCATCACCATCCTGATCGGTGACAATGGCTCCGGCGGTCTTCTGCCGCCAGAAAGCCAGATACGAAGCCAGCACTTCCATTTGCTGGGTATCGGAAAAGCAGTTGCGGTAGACGAATGCACTGGTCTGATTGTGGAAATCACTGGTCGCCATCGGTATGACTACCGGCATTTGCAGAGCATCGGCATGGGCGATGATCAAATTGACTTCCGAAGTATCGTAACCGGCGATGGCGGCGACGGCTCCGGCGGCCCGGGCGGCCTGCAGTGCCGCGGCTGTACCTCCGGCAGTGCCGGCAGTGTCAAAAAATTCCACCTGCAAGCGGCGTCCGCTGATGCCTTTTTGCTGTTGGTTGATGGTTGTTTCAGCAGCTTGCAGCCCCTCTTTCATCTGTTCGGCATAGATCCGGTTGCTGCCGGAAAGCGGCAGAAATGCCGCCACTACCAGCGGTGCTGAGGGGTTTTCCGGCAGCGGATGAAAGCGCAATTCGGCCGGGATGCATCCGGCGATTGCCACGGTCAGAAGCGGCAGCATCCGGCAGAAAAATTTTTTCATGATCACTTCTCCTTGAGTTGCCCGCCCAGCGACACCAGGGCCGGAGTACCGGGCATAATGCCGCGTTTGCTGTTGGTGATAAATTCTGAAAAACTTTCCGCATCCGGGTTGCCGGGAAATTCTCCGGCGATCCGGGCCAGTGCCTGAGAAGAGCTCAAACGGCGGAAAAAGTAGAGTTTGATGATCTTTTTGATCTGCAAGCGGCGTTCATCATCGAATCCGGCACGGCGCAAACCGATGACATTGATGCCGCAAACGGTATTGTCTTCGGCCAGCATGCAGAAATCCGGCACATCCTGACGGACCAGTGTGCGGCCGCCGATCATTGTCAGACGGCCGATCCGGCAGAATTGATGTACCAGTACATAAGCAGATACCACCGCTCCGTCATCCACCGTTACGTGACCGGCAAAAACGGAATTGTTGGCCACGGTGACATTCCGGCCGATCCGGGCATCGTGACCGACATGTACAAAGGCCATCAGCAGTGTGTGGTCGCCGACGGCAGTCATGCCGCCGGGGAACGGGGAACGGTGGATCGTCACATATTCCCGCAGAATGACATTCCGGCCGATCACCGTATGTGACAGAGTGCCGGGTTTGAAACGGTGATCCTGCGGATCATCGCCGATCACCGCGCCGAAGTAGATGCGCGAAGCTTCACCGATTTCGGTGTATGCGGCGATCTTGACATGCGAATCGATCACGCAGTTATCTCCGATGATACAATCATTTTCAATAACTGAATAGGCTCCGATGGTGACATTCTGCCCGATTCTGGCATCCGGTGAAATGATTGCGGTCGGATGGATGGATGACATACTTCAATACCCCCGGTCAGCCGCTTCAGCGCACGATCGTGCCGCAGGCGGTGTCGCCAGCCAGCACCCGGTCGAGATCAGCAGTGAAAAAGTCGAATACCACGATGGGCAGAGCGTGATCCCGGCAGAGTGAAAATGCTGAAGCATCCATGACTTTGAGCCGCCGGTCAAGTGCTTCATCATAAGAAAGTTCCTCATAGCGTTCGGCATCGGGGAATTTTTTGGGATCTGCCGAGTAGATGCCGTCAACTTTAGTTGCTTTGAATACCGCATCGCATTCAGTTTCCAGTGCCCGCAATACGCTGGCAGTGTCGGTGGTGAAAAACGGATTGCCGGTACCGCCGGCAAAGACCACCAGTTTGCCGGATTCCAGAGCGTGAATGGCGTTTTCCCGGTCATATACCGGCAGAAAACCGCCGGTCGGAATGGCACATTGCAGCAGCACCGGAATGCCGATGGCATTGCAGTAGTTCTTGATCGTGATGGCATTCATCGTGGTTGCCAGCATCCCCATTTTATCGGCGTCCACCCGGTTCATCTCTCCGGCAGCACCGGCACCGCGCCAGAGGTTTCCGGCACCGACGACGATGGCGACTTCCACTCCGGCATCGAGCAGACTTTTTACTCTTTCGGCCACAAAGCGGCAGCTCTCCGGATCATAACCGGTTTCTGAAGCGTTATTGAGAGTTTCACCGCTCAATTTGAGCAATATGCGCGAATAGAGAACGTTTTCCATAGATTTTTCTCCGGTTGAATGGTTCAAAAAAGAGTGTTACTGATATAAATATAGCTCCATTTTGAAAAAACGCCACAAAAAAGTTGCAAATAGACTGTTTTATTTTTAAAAAAAGGTGTATATTATACAAACAAGGCAGTTTCAAAAGTTTTCAAAAGTTCTTGAAACCAGGCGTTGCGGTCTTGAACATGGGGGAAATGGCGGTTGTTTTATCCGGCCGGCAGATTCAAAACCCTGTTCCGGATCTCTCCGGTGATGTTTTTTGTCAGCTTTTTGACAGATTTTTTGCAATTGCCTCAGATTATTAACCGCAAAGGATGCTTTTGATGGAAAATTTGCCCAAAATCAAAGTAGGGGTGATCGGTACCGGTGCGCTCGGCCGTCACCATGCCAGATTGTACGCCCAGAGTCCCAACGCCGAAATGGTCGGTATCTTTGACGTTCAGAAAGAAGCCGCTCAAAAAGTCGGCGAGGAATTCAATCTGCGGGTTTTCGACAACTGGCAGGATCTGGCCGCAGAATGCGATGCTCTGAGTGTTGCCGTTCCGGCCAATTATCATGCCGATACAACCATTCCTCTGCTCAATATGGGCAAACATGTGCTGGTGGAAAAACCGATCGCCGCCAAAATCGATGAAGCTGTTGCCATGTGCGAAGCTGCTGAAAAAAATGGTGTGGTTTTCGGAGTCGGTCACGTGGAGCGTTTCAATCCGGCGATGGATTTTCTGGAAAAATATGCTCACAACACCCGCTTTATCGAAGCTCACCGCCTGGCGGCTTATCCGCCGCCGCGCCCGGGAATGCCCCGCCGGGGAACGGAAGTGAGCGTGGTGCTGGATCTGATGATCCACGATATCGATCTGGTCTTGCGCATGGTCAATGCGGAAGTCGAGCGTTTTGATGTGGTGGGTATCCCGGTGCTTTCCGGCAGTGAGGATATCGTCAATGCCCGCATCAAATTTGTCAACGGCTGCTGTGCCAGTTTGACAGCCAGCCGGGTCAGTCAGAATCCGATGCGCCGTTTCCGGGTGTTCCAGTCCGACAGTTATATTTCCATGGATTACGGGAAACACTTCGGCATGGTGCTCAAACGCAACAAACTCGGTCTGGCCCGCAAAGATGTGGAGCTGGATGAGAAAAATGCTCTGGCTGAAGAGTTGGAAGATTTCATCGCCGCCGTCCGCCAAACCCGGGAAACCGGAGTTTTGCATGAACCGAGAGTTTCCGGCCGTCAGGGATTGAAAGCTCTGGAACTGGCCGTCGCCATCGAAGCTGAAGCCCGCCGCTATAACAAGGAGTACGGTTTTGAGTTCCCGACCTGGACGCCGGATGAAATGGCATGATGAAATCAACTGCGGCTGCAAAATAAATCTGCATTTGAAGGTCACAGCCCGCCGTGCAGACGGGTTGCATGATCTTGCCAGCTGTTTTGTTTTTCTGCCTTTCCCCGGAGATGTCTTGAGTGTTTCAGACGGAGCGGATTCCATCGTTCTGGAGTGTCCGGAATTTCCGGAATTGGCCAATGAAAAGAATCTGCTCTGGCAGGCGGCGGAAAAGTTTGCCGCCGCCGCCGGTATTGCTCCGCAATGGAGCATTACTCTGCACAAAAAAGTGCCGCTTGCCGCCGGATTGGGCGGCGGCAGTGCCGATGCCGGAGCTTTGCTGTCTGTGCTCAATGAACACTACCGGGCACTTGACGGAAAAAGTTTGCATGAATTGGCTTTTTCACTGGGGGCGGATGTGCCGTTTTTTCTGCACCGCAAGGCGGCGTGGGTCACCGGAGCCGGTGAAAAATTTGAATTTCCGGAAAAGTTGCCGCCATTGCCGGAAATATTGATCGTCAATCCCGGTTTTCCGGTTTCGGCCAAATGGGCCTATACGCACATGGCTCCGGAGCTGATCGGAGCGGATGATCCGGAGTTTCGCAAAGATTTTCTGGCCGGGAGAGCTTTCCGGACGGATTTTTACTGCAACGATCTTGCCCCGGCTGTGATGAAAAAATTCCCCCTGCTGACCATGTTGAAAAGATTTCTGACCGGTCAGGGAGCTTTTGCAGTACAGATTTCCGGCAGCGGGCCGTCGCTTTTTGCTCTTTTTGCCCCCGGTAAAGCGGCAGCGGCGGCGGAAAGATTGCGTGCCGGATTTGCCGGTTTGGAAAACTTGAGAATATTTACTGAAGGAAAAGAGTTTTGAAAAAGGCATTTTTTCTTGATCGTGACGGGGTTCTCAATGTCGAAGTGGACTACCTCGGCAATCCGGATGAAATGGAGCTGCTTCCCGGGGTGCCGGAAGCTCTGGAAATGCTGCACCGTGCCGGTTTTCTGGCCGTGGTGATCTCCAATCAGGGCGGCATTGCCAAAGGACTTTTTACAGAAAAGGATACCGGAGCGGTCCATGCCAGAATGCAGAACTGTCTGCTGCGGCATTCGCCTCTGGCAACGCTGGATGCATTCTTTTACTGTATCCATCATCCGGCAGTCACCGGAGAGTGTCAGTGCCGCAAACCCAAACCTTTCATGTTTGAAAAGGCTGCGGCGGATTTCGATATTGATTTGAGCGGTTCTTTTATGATCGGCGACCGGATGAGTGATCTTTTTGCCGGACGCAATGCCGGATGTAAAGAGTCCTGTCTGGTGTTGACCGGATACGGGGAAAAGGATCGTGAAAAGGCCGCCGCAGAAAATTTTCAGGTGGCGGCAGATTTATTTGAGGCAGTACAAAAACTTTTGAAAATACGGTAATCTGAGATGGATTTGCAGATAGCGTCGGCACTTCTTGAATTATTATTCGTCTTTGTGATCCTCGCTGCGCTTTGTCATCAGCGTGAGCGGATCGGCGTTGCTCCGCTGACGATGGCTTTCGGAGCAATGATGTTTTTCGGCACTCTGATGAGTGCGGCAGAAGTTTATGCCCCGTTGCCGCGCGGCGGAGAATTCAATGTGGCACAATTGGCAGTTTTTCTGCCGCTGCTGACCTCGTTTCTGATGGTTTACATCACCATGGGGGCTTTGAAAGCCCAACGGCTTTTGTTGGGTATCATGGGATCATTTCTGCTGTATATCTACTTTGTCATGCTGCTGCGCATGCAATGCGCCCATCTGCCGGAAGGACCGCTGCGTGAAGTGGCTCTCTTGCTGTTATCCAATGGGAGTGCTTCGGTGAATTTGAGTGCGGTAAGCAATCTGATTGCTTACTTTACTGTTCCGATATTTTACAGCATTCTCCCCCGGCGTGCCGGCAGAACATCGCGGATAATCATCGCATTGACTGCAGCTCAGCTTATGGGGGCGATACCGGAAGCGGCACTGCTGCTGATCAACCGCAATCCTGCCGCCTTCCCGGTGGCGGGCATGCTCACTGTGCTGGCGGCAACGCCGGTTATCGGTGCGGTGCTTTCACTTTATCTGACCATGCTGGAAAAAGAACTGCCGGAAAGTGCCGGCGGCCGGTTCGATTTTCTGTTTGCCTTTTTCGGCAGTTACAGCCGGGTCAAAGAATTGGAAGATGACTTGAGCAGCTGGGAGAACCGTTACCATCTGATTCTGCGTCACGCCGTGGAAGGTGTGGTGATGTGTCTTGAAAACGGGGTGATCCAGGATGCCAACATTGCCGCCGGCAAGATTTTCGGGGTGAATAACAGTTCATCATTGATCGGCCACAATCTTTTCAAAATGTTGAAAAGTGATGAAAATACCGACTTTTCTTCTGCGGTTTCCGGGCCGATCTACTTCAACGGCCGTATCGGCCGTGCCGGTACGGAAAAGATAATTTCCGCTTCATTGTCACCGATACAGCTGAAAAAACGCCTGCTTCTGGTGCTGGTTTGCCGGGATATTACCGGTGAGGTCACTTTAGCCAAAGAAAAAGAGGAACTGGCCGAACAGCTCCGCCACTCCCAGCGCATGGAGTCGCTCGGCATGCTTGCCGGCGGTATCGCCCATGACTTCAATAATTGCATCCATGCGATCATGGGGCATGCGGATGTGGCGGAAATGCTCTATACCGGCGATCCGGAAAAGGTCAGAAATCATTTGCAGAAAATTTCCGGCATCGCCGAAAAGGCGGGCAAACTTACTTCACAGCTTCTGGGTTTTGCCCGCAAAGGCAAATACAATGTAGTGGATATCGATGTGCCGGTACTGCTTGATGAGTGTGCCGGGCTGCTCGATCCATTCCGGACACGTAATGTAAACATCCGCAATTCTTTTGCTTCCGGCCGCTGGATAATGCGGGGGGATCAGATACAGATGCAGCAAGTGGTGCTCAATTTGCTGATCAATGCTCTGGATGCCACGGCCGGTAATGAAAATGAAAGGATCATTGAGTTGAGCTGCGGGGCGGCGGTCAATGCACCGCTGAAATTCACTGCTCCGGCGGAAACTCCGGATGTTCAGGCCGGGGATTACCTTTATTTTGCGATCCGGGATAACGGTGCCGGCATGGATGAAACAGTGAAACGCAAGATATTTGAGCCGTTTTTTACCACAAAACCGGTCGGTTCCGGAACCGGAATGGGGTTGGCAATGGTGTATGGTACAGTAACGCATCACCGGGGGTGGATCCAATTGCACAGCACCCCGGGGGAGGGAACTTTATTCTGCTTTTTCTTTCCGGAGGCAGACAAGACAGTTTAGAAGGTTATGTGCAGACAGACAAATGAAAACAGTGGGCACCGTTTTCGTTTGCGGGAGCGATTTTTACGCAGCGGTATTGCCGGATTGGCTGAACATGAATTGCTGGAATTGCTGCTTTGTTATGCAATTGCCCGCAAGGATGTCAAACCGCTGGCCAAGACTTTGTTGCGGCGTTTCGGTTCACTGGAAGCGGTGTTGGGGGCTTCAAGCGAAAAATTGATGCAAATCGACGGTATCGGAATAAATTCGGCAGCTTTGCTCAAATTGATCATGTGCATCTGCCTGGAATTGATGTCCCGGCCTTTGCGTGAGGGTGTGGATTTGAAAAATCCGGAAAAGCTTCAACGGTATTTGCAGCTGAATTGCAGCGGTATTTCCGGAGAGAAGCTCTATTTACTGCTGCTTGACCGTAAAAACCGTTTGCTTGACACACTTGTATTTTCCGGTTATTCCAGTTCGACAGCGATGCTGCCGGAGGATTTGAAGTTTCAAATCTGCTGCTGCCGCGGTGTGCGTCAGGTGATAATGGCGCATAATCATCCCGGCGGATCACTGCTCCCGTCAAGAAGTGATATATCTTCCACTCTGGCTGTCAAGAAAATGCTCAATGAGATAGGTGTGACTTTACTGGATCACTTTATCGTTTCTCCGCAAGGTTGCGTTTCAATGATGAAAATGCCGGGAATGCCGAAGTGATTCAGCGGGGATTCCAACAGGAAAATGAGCGGTCACCGTTGACTGTTACCGGTGGTTTTTCCACCCGGCAGCGGGCTGTGGCATAAAGACAGCGTTCATGGAAAGGGCATCCCGGCGGCGGATTCAGCGGCGAAGGCACATCTCCGGCAAGGCGGATGCGGTCTGTCAGTTTCCCGGCTGTCGTCGGCACTGCGGAAAGCAGGGCTTCTGTATAAGGATGCCGGGGAGAGGAAACCAGAGCTTTGGCCGGGGCGGATTCCACGATATGCCCCAGATACATCACCAGTATCCGCGCTGAAATATGTTCAACTACGGCCAGATCATGGGCGATGAAAAGCAGAGCGGTGCGACTGCGCTGCTGAATATCCTGCAGCAGATTGACGATCGAAGCCTGTACACTTACGTCGAGTGCCGAAACCGGTTCGTCGGCGACGATGAAATCCGGATCGGCCGCCAGAGCCCGGGCAATGCCGATGCGCTGCCGCTGACCTCCGGAAAACTGATGGGGAAAGCGGTGGAGTGCTTCCGGTGTCAAACCGACCATTTCCAGTAATCCGGCGGCCTTTTCCCGCCGTTTTTCCACCGGCATCCGGCAGTGCATGGCGATCACCTCATCCAGTGAGGCAAAGATCGACAGCCGCGGATTGAGGGAACTGTAAGGATCCTGAAAGATCATTTGAAAATGTTTGCGCATTTCCCGCAGTTTCTTTCCTTTGGCCCGGGCAAGATCCTGACCGTTGAGCAGAATTTCTCCGGCACAGGGATTTTCCAGTCTGACCAGAGCTTTGCCGAGGGTGCTTTTGCCGCATCCTGATTCGCCGACCAGTCCGATGGTTTCTCCTTTGTCGAGCGTGAATGAAACATGGTTGACAGCGTAAAGATAACGCTGTTTTTTGAACCACGGTGTCCGCACCTCATAGCGGACGGAAAGATCTTTTACTTCAAGCAGAGCCATTTTCCGGTTTTTCCTTTCGGAGCGGTGTCGCACAAATAACGGTGATATTATCTCTTTCACCGGCCAGCAGTGCCCCTCTGAGCAGTTGGCCGGTGATTTGTCTGGCACTCAGATCACTGCCCAGCAAGCCGGAAAGCAGCTGATCCGGCAGGCGGTTGTAGAGTCCATCGGAGCATAAAAGGTAACGGGCATTTTCCGGCCGGGGAAGTTCCTGAAGATCGATCTCCAGATATTTGGCCGTGCCCAGTGAACGGGAGACCAGATTGGTGGAGGTCAACTTCCCGGCGGAACGCAGATCCTCGTAACCTTCCGGCCGGTGATCCACAGTCAACTGCCGCAGCGGAGTATTCTCTGCGGAACGGGCAAATTCATACATCCGGCTGTCACCGGCATGGGCACAAATCACCCGGTCACGGAAAAACAGTGCCGCCACCACGGTACAGCCCATCGGCCGGATGCGTTTGCCTTTGAAATTGAAATCAAAGATCGTACGGTTGGCCAAAGTCAATGTACGGTGCAGAAAATCTTTATCCCATGAACGGCACTGCCGGGCCGCCTGAAACAACTCCCGGCAGCAGATGTAGCTGGCCGCTTCACCCCGGCTGTGTCCGCCGATACCGTCTGCCACCACGGCCAGCACTCCGTCACCGTCCGGCGGGGCATAGATGAGAAAATTATCCTCATTGTGCCGCCGGGTCAGACCGACATTGCTTTCTCCGGCAATTTCCAGTTGTGCGTGATTTATATTCATATTCTTTCTTGAAAAATCGTCGTTTGTTTAGTATAGTATGAAAAGTACTTTAATGCAAGCGAAAATCAACTTTTCCGGAGATAAATATTGATGAAAAGTTTTCATTTTGTCGGTGTCGGCGGTATCGGGATGAGTGCGTTGGCCGCCGGAGCTGCGGCCCGGGGGTATGAAGTCAGCGGCAGTGACCGCGGTGCGGAAAAATCTGAAAATGCTCCGCTGATCAATGCTTTGAAAAGTCAGCAGGTGAAAATTTTTGCGCAGGATGGTTCCCGTTTTGCCGCCGGAAATTTACCGGATGCTCTGGTTTACAGCACCGCTATCGAAGAGGATAATCCGGATTTTCAGGCCGCCGGCAATATCCGGCGCATGCACCGGTCGGAATTTCTGCGGCTGCTTCTGGAAGAGAGCGGCAAGCGCACCATCGCCGTCAGCGGCAGTTGCGGAAAAAGTTCGGTGACGGCATTCATTACAGAAACGCTGGAGCGTCTCGGCAGCGATCCGGAAATGATTTCCGGGGCCTTATCCAAACGCTACCGCCGCGCAGATAATGCGGGCAATTACCGTTGCGGCCGGGGGAAATATCTGGTCTTTGAAGCGGATGAAAGTGACAAAAGTCTGCTGGCATACGGTGCAGATTATGCGGTGATCCTCAATATCGGCACGGATCATTATGATCAGGCTGAATTGGCCCGGGTATTCGGGGAGTTTTTAAAAAATATCCGGATCGGTGCCGTCATTTCCCGGCAGGTGGCGGATGCTCTGGCCGGAAATGTACCGGCACATCTGCAAATCGCGGTTTTTGACGGTGTTCCCGGAAGTGTGCCGGATGAATATGCTCTGGCGGAATACCTGCCCGGCAGAGAACCGCAGGCTGTTTTTGCTGATGGCGTGATCCAGAAACTTCCGGCTTCCGGCAGACATGTGGCGTTGAATGTGCTGGCGATCCGGGCATTGTGTGCCATGCTGGGCTTTGAGGACCGGGCCGTCAGAGCCGCTCTGGAAAAATTTGACGGCGTATGGCGGCGCAACGATTACCTCGGCATGACCCCGGCCGGTACGATGGTTTTTGATGATTATGCTCACAACCCGGAAAAGATCATCTCCTGTCTTTCCGGTATGCGGGAAACGGTTTCCGGGCGTCTGCTGGCGGTTTTTCAGCCGCACGGTTACAAGCCGTTCGGTTTCATGGCCGGAACACTTTTTGAAAAGCTTGATGTTTTTTTACATGAGGATGACCGTTTCATTCTGCTTGAACCATTTTATGCCGGAGGCACTTCCAGCTTTTCACCGCACGCCGCGGATGTCTGTGCAAAATGGCGGGAAAAATCGGCTTTGCCGGAACGTTTTATGGTGATGCCGGATCGGGAAACCCTGAAAAAATTCATTCTGGAAAACGGCGGGAAAAATGACATTGCCGTCATTATGGGCGCACGGGATAACTCGCTGAATCTTTTTGCCGCAGAATTGACTGGTTTATCAGGAAAATAACCTTGTAAAAATTCCGCTTGCAGTATATATTTAATGACTCTTGGATTTGCTGTGTAAAATTTTTTATTTTTTTGAAAGGATCGTTTATGAAGGCCGTTATCAGTGTCACCGGGTGCGATGCCGTGGGGATCATCGCCAAAGTCAGCAATGTCTGTGCTGAATACGGGGTGAATATCATCGATATTTCCCAAACTGTTTTGCAGGAATATTTTTCGATGATCATGCTGGTCGAGATCGGCGGTATTTCCATCGGCTTTGCCGGTTTTGTCGACCGGATGAGTGAATTGGGCCGGGAAAATCATCTGGAGATTCACACTATGCACGAAGATATTTTCAACGCCATGCACCGCATCTGATCCGGAGGAATATTGACTCATGCCGAACCGCAATGATATTTTTGAGACCATCAACATGATCCGTCAGGAGTGTCTGGATATCCGCACGATCACTATGGGTATTTCACTTTTTGACTGTCAGTGTGATGATGAGAAACGCCTGTGCAGCAGGATCTATGATAAGATCATGTACCACGCAAAAGACCTGGTGCAGACCGGGAACGACATTGAAAAAGAGTATGGTATCCCCATTATCAATAAACGTGTTTCAGTCACCCCGGCGGCCCTGATGTGCGGCGGCATTTCCCGTGACGGAGCATTGAATATCGCCAGAACGCTTGACCGTGCCGCCGGTGAATTGGGCATCAACTTCATCGGCGGTTACAGCGCATTGGTGCAGAAAGGTTTTACCAACGGCAGTCATACACTGATCTCGGCGATACCTGAGGCGCTGGCGACGACGCAAAGACTCTGTTCATCGGTCAACGTGGCTTCCACCAAGGCCGGAATCAATATGGATGCAGTGGCTCTGATGGGTAAGGTCATCCGTGAAACGGCCGATCTCACCCGGGAAAATTCCGCTATCGGCTGTGCCAAACTGGTGGTCTTTGCCAATGTTCCTGAAGACAACCCCTTCATGGCCGGGGCCTTTCACGGCATCGGTGAGCCGGAAACGGTGATCAATGTCGGTGTTTCCGGGCCCGGTGTGGTGGCTTCAGCGATCCGGCGGGCCGGGAGTTCCTGCAATCTTACGGAGATCGCGGAAACCATCAAGCGCACGGCATTCAAAATCACCCGGGTCGGACAATTGGTCGCCAGATTGGCCAGTGACAGGCTCAATGTGCCATTCGGGATCGTTGATCTTTCGCTGGCACCGACTCCGGCGATCGGCGATTCGGTGGCTTATATTCTGGAATCCATCGGTCTGGAAAAGTGCGGATGTCCCGGCACGACTGCGGCATTGGCGATGCTCAATGATGCGGTGAAAAAAGGCGGAGTGATGGCCTCCAGTCATGTCGGCGGTCTTTCCGGAGCATTTATTCCGGTTTCCGAGGATGCCGGCATGATCGAAGCGGCCGGATGCGGTGCGCTTTCGCTGGAAAAACTTGAAGCGATGACGGCGGTCTGTTCGGTCGGTCTGGATATGATCGCCATTCCCGGGGACACTCCGGAAGCGGTCATATCCGGGATCATTGCTGATGAGATCGCCATCGGGGTGGTCAATACCAAGACCACGGCGGTGCGTCTGATACCGGCGGGCAAGGCAGGGGATATGATCTCATTCGGTGGTCTGCTCGGTGAAGCTCCGGTGATTCCGGTATCGCGTTATTCCCCGGAAGTGATGATCAATCGCGGCGGCCGGATACCGGCTCCTTTGCAGAGTCTTAAAAACTGAGGAGAAACGATCAATGGCAACTGATTTTGTCCATTTGCATTTGCACACCCATTACAGCATGCTTGACGGTGCATGTACGGCTTCCGGATTGATCAGGATGGCCAAAGACATGGATATGCCGGGCATAGCGATCACCGATCACGGTTACATGGGCGGCACGGAGGAGTTCCACAAGAAGCTCACTGCGGAAAATCTCACTCCGATCATCGGGGTCGAAGCTTACGTTTCGCCGACCACCCGGCAGGATCGCAATCCGGCGGTGGACTTTATCAAAGGTTTCCATCTGGTGCTGCTGGCGGAAAACCAGCAGGGCTACCACAATTTATGCAAGATCATGAGTGAATCGTGGCGCACCGGACTTTATTACAAGGCCCGTTGTGACAAACAGCTCCTTGCCCAATACCATGAGGGGATAATCGCACTGTCAGCCTGTATTGCCGGTGAAATTCCCCGCAAACTTGCTCTCGGTGATCTGGCCGGGGCGAATAAATCTCTGGATGATTATCTGGAAATTTTCGGACCGGAAAACTTTTTCATTGAGTTGATGGATCACAACATGCCGGAAGAAAAGGAGTTGAATCCCAAACTTATTGAACTTGCCCGGTCCCGCAATATTCCGCTGGTGGCGACCAACGACGTTCACTACACGCGCAAGGAGGATGCCGAGGCGCACGAGATCATGCTCTGCATCCAGACCGGAGCCAGGATGAATGAGGAGAATCGTTTCCGTTTTCCGACCCGGGAGTTTTACTTCAAATCTCAGGAAGAGATGTCTGAACTTTTCCGGGATGTGCCGGAAGCGTTGAGCAACACCAGATTGATTTGTGACCGCTGTGCCGCTGATCCGGTGCAGTTTGACTATAAGACCAACCATTATCCGGTATTCTATATGCCCGACGGCAAAGAGGCTGACCGCAAGGTGCTGTTTGATGTCTGCTGCAGCAATATGGAAATGCGCTATGACTTTACCTACACTGAAGGCATGGAACTTACCGAACGGCAAAAGACCATCATGGATCGGCTCAATTACGAACTTGATGTAATTGAAAAGACCGGATTCTGCAGTTACTTCATGGTGGTTTCCGACTTCATCCGCTGGGGCAAGGAACACGGTATTCCGGTTGGGCCGGGGCGCGGTTCGGGAGCCGGAAGTGTGGTGGCCTATCTGATGCTGATCACGGATATCGATCCTCTGCGTTACGAGCTGCTTTTTGAACGGTTCCTCAATCCGGAACGGGTCAGTCCGCCGGACTTTGATATCGACTTTTGTGAAAAGCGGCGCGGCGAAGTCATTGAGTATGTACGGCAGAAGTACGGTTTTGACAATGTGGCGCAGATTTGCACTTACGGTCAGTTGAAAGCCAAAGCGGTGGTCAAGGATGTGGCCCGGGCTCTGAATTTCACCTTTGAGGAGGGCAACCGGCTTACGAAAATGATCCCTGAAGACCTCAAGATGACCATTCCCAAAGCCATTGAACAATCCAAAGAGATCGCCGATCTGATCGCCAATGATCCGAAAGTTGCTGAAGTTTTCGGTTTTGCCAAAATTCTGGAGGGGTTGAACCGTCAGGCCGGGGTCCATGCGGCGGGGGTCATCATCGGCGACCAGCAGCTGGATAATCTGGTTCCGCTTTCGCGCAGTGCCACGGGGGATATGGTCGTGCAGTACCCCAAGGAACCGTGTGAAAATCTCGGTCTGCTCAAGATGGACTTTCTCGGGTTGCGCACGCTGACGATCATCCGCAATGCTCTGGATATGATCAAAGAACAGCACGGAGTGGATATCAATCTTTCCAAAATGCCTCTGGATGATCCGAAAACCTATGCGATGCTGCAAAAGGGTGATACGGTCGGTGTATTCCAGCTTGAATCCGGCGGCATGCAGGATCTCTGCCGGAATCTGGGGGTGGAAACCATCGAACATATCATCGCTCTGGTCGCATTGTACCGGCCCGGGCCGATGCAGTTCATCCCGCAATATATTGCCCGCAAGAAGAATGAAGAGGTCACCATTTACGATCATCCGAAAATGGAACCGATCCTCAAAGAGACTTACGGTATCATGGTTTATCAGGAGCAGATCATGCAGGTCGTGCAGGCTCTGGCCGGTTTCAGCCTTGGCGG
Source organism: Lentisphaeria bacterium (assembly GCA_017508015.1). Taxonomy (GTDB): domain Bacteria; phylum Verrucomicrobiota; class Lentisphaeria; order Victivallales; family Victivallaceae; genus UBA1784. Next base: position 2,286 of record JAFVZS010000111.1, on the reverse strand, counting down.
AGCGGATATTTTGCGCCGTGCCATCGGTAAGAAAAAGGTCGATGTCATGGCTGAACAGCGGGAAAAATTCATTGCCGGGTGCAAACAGGCCAGTGACATCGATGCTGAACTTGCCGATCAGATTTGGGAAAAGATCAAAATTTTTGCCGGTTACGGCTTCAACAAATCCCACTCGGCGGCTTACGGGGTGGTCTCTTATCAGACAGCCTATCTCAAGGCCAATTATCCGGTGGAATTTATGGCGGCGGTGCTCACCGGTGAAATCGAAAATGCTGAAAAACTGGCTTTTTTCATCAACGAATGCCGGGAAATGGGTATTGAGATATTGCCGCCGGATGTCAACAGCAGCAACATTCTCTTTTCGGTGGATAACGGCCGCATCCGTTTCGGTCTGGGGGCGATCAAGGGCTGCGGAGAAGCGGCGGCGGGCAAGATCATTGAAAGCCGCAAAAAAGATGGGCCATTCACCAGTTTTCTGGACTTCTGTGAACGCTGCGGTGCGGATATCAACTCGCGCATGCTGGAATTTCTCACCCGGGCCGGGGCCTTTGACTCGCTGGGACTGCGCCGTTCCCAGATATTGGCGGTGGCTGAACCGATGATGGCCTTTGCCATTCAGCAGGCCAAAGACAAAGCCATGGGCCAGGGGTCGCTCTTTGATCTGCTTGGCGGCGATGACAGCAGCGGTCTGGAATGCGGGGTGCCGATCCCGGATATTCCGGAATTTGAATGGGGCGAATTGCTCAAAAGTGAAAAAGAATTGCTGGGCTTTTACGTTTCCGGTCATCCGCTTCAGCCGCAGGCGCATTTGCTCAAGAGTTTTGCCACGCCGTTGTCGCAGTTGGAAAAGGTCAATACCGGTATGAAAGAACGGCATGCGGAAAACTGTTCATTGCGGTTGGCCGGTATGGTTTCCGCTTTTACGGTCAAGATCAGCAAAAAAACGCAGAAGCCATTCGGCATCATGTTGTTGGAAGATTTGGAATCCAGCTGTGAAATCATGATTTACGACCGGATGCTGCAATCGCTGAAAGATTCCGGCCTTACTCCGGAAGCGGGCATGGAAGTTATTATGGAAGTCACTGCCCGGTGCAATGATGAGAGTGAAAGACCGCGATTGGCGGTCGAAAGGCTCCATCTGCTGAAATCTGCTCCGGAATTTTTCAGTGAAGAGCTGTTTTTGCACATTTACGAAAATGACCTCAAGCCGGATACGCTGGGAAAACTGGCGGAAATCTGCCGCAGAGCGGTGGTTCCCAAAGGGAGTTCCGGAGCGAAACTGATTCTCTGTCTGGTCAACGGCCGGGAGACGGTTTTTGTTGAATCCGGTCTGGGGGATATCTGTGTGAAATCATCGATGCTGGAAAAAGTTGAGAAGCTTATCGGCAGCAAAAATTACCGGATCAAGCCCAAAGAGGTCGCTCCGCCGCCCCGGGTGTGGAGCCGTCCTGCCGCCGACAAAAGAGCCTGAAAAGATCTTTGATTCAAGCGGGCAGCAGCGGGAACTTTTGAGAGGTGGAGCCGCAGGAGTTTGCGGCTCTTGCGCCCTCTTGCTGTCTCCGGTTATTTGCCGCTTTGCCGGGTCGGTAAACTCCACCATCTCCCCGAAAACGTTTATTGCTCTGCCGGTTGTGTTTGCGGCGATTATTTGCCGTCAAAACCGGAAAACAGCACTTTGCTCCGGTCAGAAATGCATATTTAGTTGTTTTTCAGCAATTTTTCACTTGACAATATGGCTTTGCTGTGCTATGTTTACTGTGATTAGTAGTATACTTAACTCGAAAGAACGCAGGGAGGTTCATTATGGCGACTTTACTTATTGACAAAACCATGGATGCCACGCTGACTATCACAAAGACAGATCTTTACGATATTCTCATTTTGCCGGAAGCGGAGGGAATTTCCACCAAAGGTCAGGTGATTTCGGTTTCCGGCTCATCGAATAATGCCGGATTTGATCCTGATTTGGAAGGCTTTTGCGTTTCACTGGGCAAGAGTGACGGCAAATTGATGATCGGCGGCAATTACGGCGATAATTCATTTGAGGTTGTCGGCAGAGCCTCCAGTGAGTGGTTCATTGACCATTGGCGTTCTGATTTTGTTGCCACCTTGACCGGTTTGGAAGCTCTGCCGGGATATTTCGACACCCGCTACAACCTCTATCACACCGGTATCAACGACAACTTTGTGACCGGCACGATGAATTTTAACGGGGCTAATGGTCAATTGGTGCTGGCCGCCCAGCTGGGTTCCAACAAAGCTGACAGCTATCATACTGCCGTTACC
>JAFVZS010000110.1 GCA_017508015.1 Lentisphaeria bacterium | reverse complement strand
CCTTGCAGACCCCGTTTCATAATCCTCTCCAAATTAAAATAGCACATCACTTTGTTTTAAGATAATGCAATATCGTAAAATATACAAGCCGTTTATTTCAACTTTTCAGAAAAAATAGGATTTTTATGATATGGCTCGTCCAATTTGTGACTCACTGTGTCACAAATTAAGCTTTTTTAATTCGTCACGCAGTGAGTGACCAATTACCATTTGACTTTTGCCGAAAGTGCGCTATATTTGGCAAGTCGCAATAACAATCACTGGACCACAGAGTGGACCACAAAACAGAGGCGTTTTGCAGCGGGTAAATCTATTGGAATAAAGAGATTACAGAAAAAGGCTCGGTGCTCCTCTCACCCCGATGTTTTATCCACCATGTGGATATATCCATCATAAACCAATTCTCTCATTTTTGACCTCACTTTTCACTTTGCAGTTTTATCGCCGCCGACAAACCGTTTATTCCGTTGACAGCGACACTGATCTCGCCGGGATCATCCTTGCTGCGGATGATCGCCAATAACGAACCATTGAATGTGTGCATCTGTGAAGCACTCTCTTTTTCGTGACCGGCCGGATCGCCGGAACAGATCCCGGCCAATACCCCTGCCCCGTCAACTTTGACCGTCAGCAATTCATCGGCATCCGGAACAAATGTGCCGTTGGCATCCAGCACATCGATCCGCAGAAATGCGATATCTTCGCCATCGGCTTTAAGAATTTCCCGGTCGGCACTGATCCGCAATGCCGACGGTATTTCCGGAGTCCGCAATACTTCCCGGCACACCTCCAGGCCTGCATTGTAACCGACGGCAACCACTTCACCCTTTTCGTATGGAATATGCCAATTCATGTAGGGGAACGAACTTCCCCGCTGTAAATACTCCGGAAAGCCATCAACTTTTTTACCGTTGACAGAAACTTCCACATAATCGCAGTTGGAAAAACTGCAAAGTTCCACCATCGTTCCCGGCGGCACATCGTGATTCCACGGCGGAAAGATGTGAAGCATCGGCTCTTTTGTCCACAATTTCTTATAATAATAATAGACATCTTTGGGGAAACGGCAGATATCCAATGCGCCGAATTGACTGGTCACAATGGGCCAGCCGCAGGTTTCGCCCCGGTATTCGATTGCCGACCACATCAACCCGCCGGCCAGATAGTTCCGGGGCATGATATGGCTCCACTCTTTGATATGGGCATGGATCAGATCCTGTTCCGTGGCCCGGCAGCCGTTGCGGGGAAACACCCGGCCGTCACCGAGAGTTTCGATCTCTCCGCTTACGCTTTCCGCCTGATAAACGCCCCTTGCTCCTCTGCCGGAAGCAAATTCGCTGATCACCATGCACCGCTCCGGATAATCCCGGTGATCCCTTTCATCGATCCCCATACCGCCGCCATTGTAACCGACCACATCGGTCACCATGGCAAAACCGTTGGCATTGGCATCGGCGTTGCCTTCCAGACCGACGGCGGTCGGACGCAATGGATCAAGTTTCTTGCAATGGTCGTGCAGTGCCTGTAATTTTTCAGTCAGGCGGCGATTGCCGTTTTCCGCCCGCCGATATTGGCCAGCGACCACAGGATCACTGACGGATGGTTGCGGTCACGCCGGATCAAAGCGGTCAAGTCATCAATGCCGCCGCATTCAGTATGCAAATTGCGGGTTTCCGCCCAAAAGAGCATGCCCAGACGGTCACAGGCTTCCATCAAAGCCGGAGCGGCCGGATTGTGGGATGAACGGATAATGTTGCACCCCATTTCCTTGAGGAGTTCCACATTTTTCTCATGTGCCCGATCGGGCAAAGCCGTGCCCAGACCGCCGAAATCATGGTGGATATTGCCGCCGCGCAACTGCAAGTGACGGCCGTTGAGAAAAAATCCCTGATCGGCAGTGAATTTGAAGTAACGGATGCCAAATGGCACAACGGTTTCATCGCTTCCGGAAATACCATCAACTTTTATCACGGCCTGATAAAGTTCCGGATCATCCACATCCCATAATTCCGGAGTATCAATAATAATGGAGAATTTTTCCACCGCCGCAGCACCGGAAGCAAGCCGGATATCTCTTTTCTGACAAGCAGCTTTGCAGCCATCCGGAGTAAAAATTTCCACAGTGATTGCGGCGTCCGATGCAGTCGATGCCGCATTGCATATTTCCGCAGAAATTTCCACTGCCGCCTTATCCGGAGAAACTTCCGGAGTATCGACTGCCACGCCCCACGGTGCGAGGTGGCAGGCCGGTTTGATCATCAGCCAGACATGGCGGTAAATGCCTGCGCCCTCATACCACCAGCCCTGCATTCTTTCAGCGGAAACCGGCATTTGCAGATCAACTTCACATTTTCCGGCGGCAAACGGAGTTATATCGTAAACTTTGCCGGTATATCCGGAGTGGTTCTCCCCGGCGAACTGCCCGTCAACATACAGAGTGCTTTCGCCGAAAACGCCGTCAAATTCCAGAAAAACTCTCTGTTCCGGAAAAAGTTGCGGAATTTCCAGATTTTTGCGGTATTCCCCGGTGCCGCGGGGCAAATATGAATCGTGACGGTATTCCAGATGGCTCTCCTCTAAAACAGAGCCGATACAGTTGCTTTCGGAAAAATCCCCTTCGATTGCCCAGTCATGAGGCAGATCCACTCTTTTAAACTTTTCCCCGGCAATATCTGTGCGCCGGAATGACCAGTTGCGGTCGATTTTGTTTCTCATTATCGCACATCCTTTCATTAAAGTCCGGATTAATATATCCTGATTATGAGAAAATTCCAGCAGATTCAACGCGGACGGCATGGGAAATTATCGATTTCCACGATTTTTCTGCCAGCTTTGGAGCGAACTTATTCCACCCGGTTTTGCTGAACGCAGTTTTGTTCTGCATAAAAAAGCGCGCCTGGAAAGGCGCGCTGCAACGTTACGGTATCAAACGGTCAGATCAGTAACCATCTGACGGTTCGACAGCGAACCAGTGGCGCATAACTTCAAATTCGCCCTTGCTCACACCTTCGACATGGCCGTCAACAAACAGATTGTTGCTGGTGTCGTTGTGGCGTCTGTCAACCCAGTTATTGTTGGTAGTGGGCGTAAATCCGCCGTTATTTCCTTTTATATTATTCTGAGTCGTATCGACAAATTTCGGAATATTGATGGAGTATGCCGGCTGATCAACTGCCTGATGCTGTGCATCCATAAAAGCGAATACGGCAGATGGATTTTCCACTTTGAAATACGGAATATAAAATTTGAAATGAGCATTGGTGTGCGGAAACAAATTCACCGTAACCGACCCGTAACTGCTATTCCAGTGTTTCGTAGCTGAACCGGCATCAGAAGGACAGACAAAAGCATTATTCAAAGAGTGTACCTCGGTATTGTATTGCGGGGTGATTCCGATGTAGGGAGCAATTTTAGCGTACGCACTTCTATTCATTCCGTTAACATCGCCAAAGCTCACCCAGTTTGTCGGCTGGCATCCATTGTTGTCATCGGCGTACATCGACAAAGCGGTACCGATTTGTTTGAGGTTGTTCACACAGCTGGCAGTACGGCCGCGCTCACGGGCAGAATTCAATGCCGGAAGCAGAATTGCCGCCAATATGGCGATAATTGCAATGACTACAAGCAGTTCAATAAGAGTAAAACAGGACTGTTTTACTCCGGCATGCCGGAGCATAATGGATTGCATTTTTTTCATTTTTCTTTCCCTTCCTTTTTGTGTGTTGGGGTTATTGATGCACGCCATAACATTTTTCACTGGAAATCAATAAAACAGCCGTGGTGCGGGGCGGCATGTTTATATGGAAACCATTGGTTGAATCGCCGCCCGGCACGATACGCGGCTGCCGGCCGTTGTGATAGTTGT
>JAFVZS010000109.1 GCA_017508015.1 Lentisphaeria bacterium | reverse complement strand
GATTTTTTTATATATATCTAAAAACTACCTTACTCGCAGTTATGAGTACGGCGTAAGCCGCACGGAATGACGGAGAGCGAGGCCTCCGGAAAATCGACTGAAACCGCCGAGTGCGAAGCACGAGCGGCGAGGCCGCTCTCCCGCGGCCGCAGGGAGATTTTTTGGAGAAAGGGACACACGCTGGCTCTAAATCAGGCAAGAAAACGGGAAATGCGTTTCAAAGCTTCGCGCAATTCATCGGCACTTGTGGCATAACAACAGCGGATAAATCCGTTTCCGCCTGGGCCGAATGCTTCACCGGGTACGACGGCGACATGTTCAGTTTTTAGCAGTTTTTCGGCGAACTCCGCTGAACTCATTCCGGTATTTTTCACTGATGCAAAAGCATAAAATGCGCCGTGCGGCATCAGGCACTTCAAACCGGCATCATTCAAGCCTTTTACAAAAAAATCCCGTCGGGCGCGGTAACTTTCACGCATTTCATTCATCGCCTGTCCACCATTCCGGATGGCTTCCAAAGCTGCTTCCTGAGCAACTGTCGGCGCACACATGATCGAATACTGGTGGATCCTCATCATTGCGGCGATCATCGGAGCCGGGGCGCAGACGTAACCGACCCGCCAGCCGGTCATGGCAAAAGCTTTGGAAAAACCATGCAAAAATATCGTGCGTTCCTTCATTCCCGGCAAACTGGCTATGGAAACATGATTGCCGTCATAATTCAATTCCGAATAGATCTCATCGGTCAGCACGCAAAGGTTGTGTTTTATTGCGATTTCAGCCACGGCCCGCAACTTGTTTTCGGGCATGACAGCCCCGGTGGGATTGCAGGGAAAATTCAGCAGAATGGCTTTGGTTTTCGCCGTGACCGCCCTTTCGATATCTTCAGGTTCAACAGCGAATTCGTTTTCGACTCTGGTCGTTACCGGCACCGGCACACCGTGAGCCATCCGGATCTCTGCCGGATAGGAAACATAGCAAGGTTCAGTATAGATCACCTCATCGCCGGGAGAAAGCAGCATCCTGAATGCCAGATCCAAAGCTTCACTGACACCGATAGTCACCAGACATTCACTTTTGAAGTCGTAAGAAGCATGATAATTCTTCTCCACATAATCACAAATCGCCCGCCGCAACATCGGAGTGCCGAGATTGGAAGTGTAACCGGTATGCCCCCTTTCCAGAGAGTATATACCGCTTTCCCGGATCGTCCACGGAGTGACGAAATCCGGTTCTCCGACACCGAGAGAGATCACATCATCCATTGAGTTGACCAGATCAAAAAACTTCCGGATGCCGCTGGCAGGCAGTCCGGCGATGTGCGGAGCAATGAATTTTTCAGAAACAGATTTTGAGTCGTTCATATTCTTCATCACTTTGCATTATCATACCGGCTTCCTTGTAACGTTTGAGCTGGAACGCCGTTGAAGTTGAGATCACACCGTCGATCGTAGCCAGTTTTGCCGAAACGAAATTGGCCACTTGCTGAAGTGAATTGCCTTCCACAGTCAGCTGCAAATCATAACCTCCGGAAAGCAGACACAGATCCGTCACCTCCGGAAACTTGGCGATCCGCCGGGCCACCCGGTCAAATCCGCCATCCCGGTTGGGGGTCACTTTGACTTCGATCAGAGCTTTGACCCGGGTTTCACTGCCCGGAGCTTCATCGGTAACGATTGCCGCATAACCGCGGATAACACCCTGTTTTTCCATTTCGCTGATCGCCGCAGAAACTTCATTTTCAGCAGTATTGAGCTGTTGTGCAATATCTGCGGCTGAGAGCCTGGCATTGCTGCGCAGAAGAGAAATAATCCGATCTTTCATAAAATATCCTTGACAAAATATAACACCCAAAAGAGCAAACCATTGTAAATAAAACTATCCAGCACATCAAATGCCCCGCCCATACCGGGAACAAATGTCCCGGAATCTTTGATATTGCAGAGCCGTTTGATCGCCGATTCGGTCAAATCTCCGAAAAAACTGCCGAAAGCCAACACCACCGCGGCGATAATATGCCAAAACAGAGTCATTCCGGTACTGCCGAAACGGTAAAAGAGCAGTGAGACGGCCAGTGACAAAATCAAGCCGCCCAGCAATCCTTCGTATGACTTTTTCGGACTGACCCCGGGAGCGATCTTATGGTTGCCGCCGGGCAGTCTGGCAGTCAATGTGCCGACAATGTAGCCGCCGGTATCCGTAGCTTTGGTAACCAGACACAGATACATAAGCCAGAAGCCGTGGGGATTCAGAAAATAACTGCATAACAGCAATACCAGCGGCGGAGCGAGCAAAACGATCACACCGGCCGTGTTGAAAAGCCGTTCCATAGTATCTGCTTTCATGCTCAAAAGACTTCCGCATCCGGCAATGATCAGCAGTACCGCCAAAAATGCCGTGCTGTAAAACGCCACCGGAATACAAAAACCGGTGACGACACCGACTGCGATCAGCCACGCCACCATGGCTCCCGGCACCACCAGAGTCGGCCGACCGGAAAGGTTCAACATGGAACAACACTCCCCTATCGCGATTCCGACCATGGCCGGAGCGGCGGCGGCAAAGAGCCAGACTCCTCCCTTATCCCAGAAAAAGATACCGCCCAGCAATCCCATCAGCAGAATAAAACCGATAATCCGGAACTTAAACATCAGAAATTCACTCCATCATCTTGAAAAATTGAGATTCAACTGCCAGACACAACGTGTGATACACCGGCAGATGCAACTCCTGGATCTTGTAAGTTTCACTTTCCGGCACGGCGATCACCACATCGGCGAAATCCCGGCAGCAGCCGTTTTTGCATCCGGTAAGCAGGATCGTCCGGATATTTTTAGCTCTGGCCGCAATAAAAAGCTTGCGGATATTACCGGCATTGCCGCCGGTGGAAATGCCGATCACCGCATCCCCGGCCCGGCCGAGAGCCCACAACTGCTGGGCAAATGCCAATTCCGGATCGACATCATTGCCGAATGCGCTGGTCAATGCCGGATGTGAAAGCAGCGAAACTGCCCGCAACCCGTATTGCAATGCTCCGGCAACTGCCGCGCCGTCACGACCGGCAATATTTTCAAAGCGCTGCTTATCCGCACCGGAAAGTTCCCGGAGGGACTTGAATCCTTTAAGCAATTCACCGCAAATATGTTCAGCATCGGCGGCACTTCCGCCGTTACCGGCCAGAAATAAAGTATTGCCTCTTTTGAAAAGCCCGGTCAGCTCCACTGCCAATGCCTCTACCGCCGGAGCGACACTTTCAAGGGCCGGATAACGCTGAACCATGGCTGAAAAATATTTTTCCATCTTCTTAAAATCCTGTTTCTGTCAAGAGCTGACATTCTGTTTGCAAAGATATCATAACATAATCTCATTCAGAAAAATTTGCAAGCATTATTTGAAAATTTTCCAAATTCCGCTCCCCCAGAGCAGTAAAATCAATACGGGGATCACATATTTGATATAATTTTTCATCCATACCGGAAATTTCCACCCTTTGCCGGCATTCAATTCGTCATACATATTATCTGCGCCCCAACCGTAAAAACTGAATATCAGCAGATAGACCCCGCCCAGCGGCAGAAGATTGGAACTGACGATAAAATCCTCCAGATCCAGAATCGTACTGCTGCCGCCCAACGGGTGAAAATCGCTCCAGATATTGAATCCGAATATGCAAGGCAGACAAAGCACAGCCAGAGCCAGACCGAAAATCACACAGGAAAGCTTTCTGCTCCATCTGAATTCATCCAGTCCGAAAGCCACCAGATTCTCAAACACAGCAATCAGCGTGGAAAGTGCCGCCACCGACAGAAAGACGAAAAACAACACGCCCCAGACAAATCCGAATTCCATATTCTGAAAAACTTTCGGCAAGGTGACGAAAATCAGATCCGGCCCGCTGTCAGCTTTGATCCCGTAGGAGATACAGCTTGGAAAAATGATCAATCCGGAAGCCACCGCCACCACGGTATCCAATACGATGATCCACACGCCTTCCTGAAAAAGTGACCTTTCCCGGCCGAAGTAACTGCCGCACACCGCAATACTGCCGATCCCCACACTCAATGTAAAAAAAGCTTGTCCCATCGCCGCATTGAGCGTTTCCAGAAAACCTTTTCCGGCAAAATTTGCCAGATCCGGAGTCAGAAAAAATTTCACTCCGGCGGCGGCTCCGGGCAGAGAAAACGCCTGGATCATCAGAATGACCAGCAGCGCAAAAAGTCTGCCCATCATATATTTAACACTCGTTTCCACCGTCTTTTGCACTCCGCCGAAACATATTCCCACGGTCAATATCAAAGCGGCAAAAGCGGCGATAATCTGTTCCCCGGGAGCAGAGAGCAGTTTTCCGAAACTGCCGGCATCGAAAACCGCTTCATTACCCAGAAGAAAATTTACCGAATAGTGCAAAAGCCATCCGGTAACGACCACATAGAACATCAGCAGGATCATATTCCCGGCAAAAAAAACATACGACGGCCGGTGCCACGGAAACCTGCCCGATGGTGCACGCAATTTACGCAAAGCTCCGGGCAGAGTGCTTTGCCCGGCCCGGCCGATGGCCAATTCCATCAACAGCAGCGGAATACCGAATGCCAGCAGACAGATGAAGTACAGCAAAACAAAGAGTCCCCCGCCGTACTGACCGGTAATAAAGGGGAAACGCCACACATTCCCCAGACCGACAGCACAACCGGCAGTCATAAAAATAAATCCGATTCTGGAAGCAAAATGTTCTCGTGATCCATCCATATTCATACACCCTGTGATTGCATATCCGAATAAACTGCTGTGATGAAGTAATTTCCCGGCCTCCCGGAAGAAACCTGCACTGAAATTGCCACATTCGCTCATAAAATAGCACAAAAGCCGCTTTTTGTCAATATCAGGTTGATTTTTTTATTTTGACAATGTATCTTAATAGCCGGGAAGAACAATTTCAAAGGTTATTCAGGAAACTTGGAAAATCAGCGTTGGCAGGATCAGGATGAGAGATACCGGAAGTTTTCCGGAGATTTTGAAATCGGTTCGATATACAAACACTGCCGCTCTTAATGGAGAAAAATATGGATTTTGAAAAACTTGCCCCCGCCCGCCGCACCATCCGCCGTTTTGCCCAACAGCCGGTGCCGGATGCGGAATTGAAACATCTGATCGACATGGCCCGTTTTGCCTCATGCGGTTCAAATAAGCAACTGCTGCGTTATCTCATCATCCGGCATCCGGAAACCGTTAAAACGGTTTTTGACTGCACCAGATGGGCCGGTCTGGTGGCCCCGCGCCGCACTCCGCAGTGGGGGATCGATGCTCCGCTGGCATTCATTGCGGTCACAATTCCGGCCGATGCCTCACCGATCGTCATTGCCGATGCCGGTGCGGCGATACAAAGCATTGAATTTGCCGCCTGGGAAAGATCCCTGGGATGCTGCTGGTTCGCCTCTTTTGATCCGCAGGTGGTAAAAGCGGCGACCGCACTGGATGATTCCCGCAAAGTACTCTATCTGGTAGCGGTCGGTTTTCCGGCAGAATCCCCGGTAACCGAGGAAGCCGTCGATGGCGATGTTGCCTATTATCTGGATGATCAGGATACTCTGCACGTTCCCAAACTGCCGGTCGATGAGCTCTGTCAATGGTTGTAAGCATGTACAAATTCCGCAACTTTTGCCGCTACGGTGCAGCCGGGCTGTTTCTGATTGCCCCGTTTCTGGCCATGCCGCTGGCATTTGCCAGACTCGGCGGTCAGCCGGTGGCACTTTTCGGTCTGGTAAAAAGCGTGACACTGCCGGTACTCACACTGCTGTCACTGGGAATAATCGCCGCCTTTCCGGAAGATTTGCCGCGGCTGTGGCGGAATACCAAACTGAAAGTTCTGCTTATTACTGCCGGAGCATATCTGCTGACAATCAGTTGGCAGCTGGCCGTATCCCGGATCACTTTTGAGGAGTTCCTCGGCGGCGGCTTCCCGGTCGTTTCTCCTCTGGCGGCGGCGGCTTTGAGTCGGGAATTGCGCCGCATGCTGCCGTATTTTGCGGGGATTGGAGCGTTGCTGTTGTTCTGGAGCGGATGCACTTCCGGAAATTTCACCGGTCTGCTCGGCAACTGGAATTGGACATGCGGCCTGCTGGTCGCATTGCTGCCGGGAATTTTTCTTGCCGGACAATACCGTTACCGGCAATATTTTTCACTGGCGGCTCTGCTTCTCTTTTTTGCCGCCTATGCCTGTTTTGCTCCGGAAAACTTCCCCCGTTCAGCCATGCTCGCAGTACTGGGAGCGGTAACGGTCTTTTTTCTGCGTGACCGGATGCCGGTGAAATATTTTGACCGGACGGTGCTTATCACCGGGATAATTGCCGCCGCAGCGTTTTTTATCTGGATCGGGTTCAGTGATATACCCGATACCCGCTTTCAAATCTGGCACGGGGCATTCAACTCTCTGCTGCAAAATCCCGTCACCGGTGCCGGTGCCGGACACTTCAGCGAAATCATCCGGGAAAATCTTGCAGAAACTTTCTTTTTCACCGACTTTGCCGCCGGACACATCGACCACGCTCACAACGACCTTTTGAATATTTTCACCGAATGCGGAATTCCCGGAGCGGTATTTTACTTCACTGCGGTATTTATTCTCTTTTCCATCCGCCCCAAAAGTGACAGCGGCCGTCTGGCCAAATGGATGCTGATCATTATGATAATATGCGGATGTTTCGACCAGCATAATCTCAGCGTACCGGGGGCATTCTGCCTGACTCTGGCCGCCGGAATTCTGCTGATGCCGGAAAATCTGCCATCACATCCGGCCGCCGTCAGTTGCCGCTTCATACCCGGAAGCATTGCCGGAGCAGTGTTATTCTGCTGGGCCGCCGGAGCGGCGGCCGTCAACTGGCAGAGTACCGTTTTCATCCGCCGGGGCGATCTGCGGCTGCTGAATGGCGATACCGATGGGGCACTGGCGGCATATTCCGATGCCATGCGGCAGAAAAACACTCTGCACGCACTTTATCAGAGTGCGGAACTTTATTTGCTTAAACAACAGCCGGAAAAGACTCTGTCACTGATCAGAACCATGGATGAGGAACTGCACATAACCAACTACCGCCATACCCAACGCCTCAAAGCAGTTGCCGCATATCAGACCGGTGACCTTGCTTCTGCAATCGATTCGCTGGCCCGGGAAATGCGCCTTGCGCCATACAGTTTGATCAATGCCCATTTTCAATATTTTCTGGTGCGGGCCGCCGGAATGGATGAAGCTGTTACTGCCGATGCATACCGGCACCTTTCCGAAATGTGCCGTTTGCGGAAAATTGTACCGGAGGATATCCAACGCACCTGTACTCCGGAAATGGATGATGCGCCTTTCCCGCCGGAGTACCGGCTGACTACCCGGCAGGACAAGAGCATTGCCGCCGGAATATTCATGAATCTGGCCGGAGTGCTGCTCTTACTGCTCGGCAGTTTCGGTACCGGCAAATTTCTGCTTGGCAAAGTGGAAAAATCCGGAGCGTTACCGGCCTGTGCCTGCGGTTTGACAATCACCGGGATATTGAGTTTGTATTTTCCGCTTCCTTTTGTAAATTGCATACTGGCGGCCGCCGCCCTGCCGGGCGCGTGGTTTGCGGCCAAAATAGTGAAAGACAACTGGAAGTATGCTCTGCTGTTTCTGTTGATCTTTCTGCCGTTGCTCCCGGCTCTGCTGCTGCCGCCATCGGCGTGGGATGAACAGGTCTATCAAATTGCTCTGATCAGAAAATATCTTGCCGCCGGTTCGACCGCTGTCCGGCCGGACAACCCGTATTCGGCCTATCCGTCACTCGGCCAATTACTGACTCTGCCCGGGTGCGCCATCGGCGGCTTGAATGTTCCGCTGCTGCTCATCGGCTGTCTGAATTGCTTTATGGCGGTAAAATTTATCATGACAGCCGGCCGTTACGGCAGAGTACCGGCGGCATTGGCTCTCGGAGCAATACTTCTTTCACCGTTAAGCTGTACTGTGCTCCGGGCATTTTATGTGGAAAGTTTCATCACCTTTTTCGGTTTTGCCGGAGTTCTGCTGCTGCTGAATAACGTTTCGAAACGGCAATACCTGCCCATCATTTTTGCCGGAGCGATGGCCGGGGCGGCCGCCGCTGTAAAACTGACCGGCATCGGAGTATCGCTGATGCTTTTTGTTTTGCTGTTGACCGACCGGGATAAGCGGCGTTACTGCCGGTATTTCATTTTGGCGGCACTGCTGACTGCTCTGCCGTTTTATCTGCGGGTGTGGATTGCCTGCGGCAACCCGTTTTACCCGTACTTTTCGCAACTTTTCCATGCTTCAGCCAGTGCGGTCATGGTCGAAAATTTTCACCGGACACTGGGCAGTAATTACGGTATGGGAGCCATCGCGGGAATATTTTTCAACTGGTTGATCGCCCCGGTGGATGGAACGAACTATGACGGCATTACGCTTGGCTGTCAATTCATTGTCTTTTTTGCCGTGATCACTGCCGCCATGATCAAAGTCAGAGGGAAACATCCGATGCTGTTCCGGAGTGTACTGGTTCTTCTCTGCGGCTGGCTCTTTTGGAATCTTACCGCCCAGCAGACCAGATTTCTCCACCCGCTGCTGTGGGCGGCGGCATTTGTGACGGTTTATGCCTCAGGCATCTTTACTGTCAGGATCCGTCAAATCATCATGCCGGTGCTGGCGGCGGCGCCCCTGATCACCCTTTATGTGGAAATGGCCCAATTCAAACACTATCTTCTTGCCTGGCGCACCGTTGGCGAAGCCCGGAAAAATCCCGGCCACTTTGCAGCATGGATCCACAACGAAGAAGCGTATGCTGAATTGATCGGCCAATGCGAAGCACTGAAAGATCACCGGATCGCCTCACTGTGGGAAAGACGCACGCTGTATCTGCCGGAAAATGTCACCATTCTCACCCCGGGTTTTCAGGAAAAACTCACTCCGGTACCGGAAAATTGCACGTTGCTCTACGAAGTTCTGCGCGATTTTGATTATCTGATCATCCGTCAGCCTTATACCGATGTCGATAAAGCGGTGGAATTTGTTCCGGATGCGACCAGACTCAATGAATTGATTCTCGAATTGCTGCGCACCGGCAAACTTGAGCCTTTCCGCTGGACATCCGACGGTCAATTGAGTATTTTGCGGATCGTGCCGGAAGTTTGAACCGGTTCAGCCCGGTCGAGCAGCCGTTTCAGATCATCAAGCACGGTCAATGTGGAAGCCTCCGCCCGCAATGCCGCCGGAAATCCCCGGCCCTTGAGGTAATCATGAACGATCTTTCTGGCCTGACGCATGGCAGAAGCTTCACCGTAAAGAGCGATCATTTCCGATACATGAAAAAAGACCGTTTCCCGCCACTGCTCAAGAGTCGGCGGCGGTGAACCGGCGGCCAATTCCCGGAAAAGCCACGGATTTCCCATGATCCCCTGTGCCAGCATCACCCGGCTGCAGGAACTTCTTTCCCGCATCTGCCGGTAAGTTTCCGGAGAATTTACTCCTCCGTTGGCAATGACCGGAATATCGGGAAAATGCGCCTGAACTTCCCGGATAATGGAAAATTTAACTTCGCCGGTATAAAAATGTTCCCGGGTGCGGCCGTGTACCGTCAACGCCTTTGCTCCCAGAGCTGCCAGACCGGCACACAATTTCAAAGTCGGTTCCGGGTCATTTTCATCCAAAATCCGCATTTTGGCCGTCAATGGAAATTTACTGACTTTGCTGATCGCTTCAAAACAACGCAAGGCATGATCGATATTCTGTCCCAAAGCTGCACCGGCACCTTTTTTCACTACTTTCGGCACCGGACACCCCAGATTGAAATCCAGCAGGGAAAAATCTCTTTCATTGAGCTTCAAAGCCGCCTTAGTCAACAATGTTTCATCGGCACCGACCAGTTGAACTGCCAGGAACTTCTCATCATCTCCCCGTTTAAGCAGCACTTCACCGTTGCCGTTGGCATAGGCCAAACTTGCGGCATCAACCATTTCGGTAAAAGCATAGCGGCAGCCGCACCGGTACGCAGTACGGCGGTAAGCCAAATCGGTAAATCCGGATAACGGAGCCATGATCAGCGCATCCGCCGGATAAATTTCCAAATTTCCCATAGGTCAAGTCAGCAGTACGCCCCGGTCAAAAGAGCAACTCCCGCTGACGGCGGACTTCAGCCGTTGCCTCGGCAGTCAAATCGGCAAGCATCTCTTCGCGAAGCTCTTTAGACATCGCCATAAAATGGCCCATCAACTCATTTTCCTGAGCTGAAAGACTGGTGTATTTCGTCGCTTCGGCGGGAGTTTCCAGAGCGGCGGCAAATTTTTTAATGATCTGCCGTTTCTCTTTTTCGCCGAAAATAGCGAACTCATCCAACAGGATTTTCTGTTCGCTGATCATTTCGACCAATTCCGGATGGCGGCGGTAAGATGTGCCGATACGCGGCGGCGGTTCTTTGATCGGTTCGGGTCCTTCCAGATATGGTTTAAGCAAGGGATAAATTTTATCCCAGGTCTCATTGCGGATATTTTTAGCCTGCCGGTCAATGTAACGGCGCAACAACTCCAACCGGATACCGTTGAGCCGGGAAATATCCTCAAAAGAGAGATTATCCGAACACTTGTCGATGATATCGAGAAACTCTTTGTTGAAATTTCTTTCGCTCTTATCTGACATGAATATTATCTCCGTTCACTTTGCATCAAACTCAGCGGCCTTTTCCATCAACGCACGGAAGACCTTTTCATCATACATTTTCACCGTATGGATAAAACCGGTGATCCGCCGGAAACTGTCGGCCTTTTCCAACCTCATCCGCCGGATCTCCCCATCGGAAAAGATCACACAAAAACTGCGCTGCTCATGCGGCATGGCAATAAACTGCGGCACGGGGATTTCCGACTCGATTTTTCCGAAATAAGCGATTCTGTCACCGGTATCACCGGCAGATATCAATTGACCGTCACGCAGTACATAAAATCCGGGAGCCAAATCCGGCTTCTGTGCCAGAGCCGCCCTGGCTGCCGGAAGTATATTTTCGCAATCGCAGCCGACCTCCGGCAGGATTGCCGTTTTTTGAGCTCCCGGCTTACCGCTTTTGACTTCGGGATTTTCACGCTCACTGCCGCCGGACATCTGCTTGACTTTCTCCTGCGGTTCATTATTTTTTTCACCGGCACGCTCCGGCAGATCTTCCTCTCCCCGAATATCCGGACACCCGGTTTTGCCATCGGGCTCTTCACGGTCACTGCCGCCGGACATCTGCTTGACTTTCTCCTGCGGTTCATTATTTTTTTCACCGGGAGCGTTTGTATTGTGTGGCGGGTCCGGAAGTTTTTCCATATTTCCGGATTTTCCTTCCTGATCACCGGAATCAGAAGTTTTACTCCCGGGAGCCTCATCTCTGCGGGAAGAAGTTACGCCTTTTTCAAGATTTTTCTCTCTGAACTCTTTTTCACCGTCATCCTCACTCTCTTCGGCTTCGCCGTCTTCATCGGCTTCGCCGTCTTCTTCGGAGTCATCTTCCGGTTCTTCAGAAAGATCTTCAAGCAAACTGAGGATCAATTCACTGACAAAAAGATCGCAACCGGCAAGAGTATTGGAACCGTTGTAAATCAGCAGCTTTCCGTCGCTCTTTCCGGTCAGGGTCACAATTTCCGGAATTTCACCGGTAAAAAGCGGCAAACCGCCGGCCGTGAAGTGATCTTTATCGGCCAGCAACACCGCAACAGCAAAACACTTCTCCGGCAGTTTGGCCAACGCCGCTTCCTGTTCCGCAGTGATTTCGATTTTTCCGGCGGCAGAAAATTTCTCAACACACTCTGCCGTAAGGTAAACCATCAAAGAACGGTCACCGCGCAGGATATTCACTCCCCACGACAGCACGACCCTGTTCTCATCGGCTTTGCCATCACCGGCATCTTCTTTAGCGAATGTTTCCCGGAGAACCTCAAAAAGCCGTCCTTCGGCATCAGGTATCTGCATTCTGCCGGTACCATCCTGCAAAACCACGAAACTCCACACTCCGGCAACAGATTGAAAAACTTCCTGCATCGGGAAACCATCCGGGAAACTGTCAACGATCCTGTCCCGCAGTGAACCGCTTCCGGCCAGAGCTTCAAGCAACGCCGCCGGACGCACATCCCATGCCGCCGCAAAAACCGTTCCGCCCGGCAGATTGCGGATCATTTCCACCGGATCGATCCGGTTTTCTGCGGCAAAAAATTCATTGAGCAAACCGGGAGCCGCCGGATCAAGTGCCAGAAAGAGCCGGTTGTGGATCACCCCGCCGGGCAACTCCGTTGAACTGCATCCGGCTCCGGCGGCAGCTTCCAAACCGGTAAGATCACGGATCCAGCGATACCATGTCACCCGGCTCATCAATTCCCGCCGCTGACTGTCACTCAAACCATCCTGCCACACCAATGCATCCATTGCCGCATCGATACGGTCGGAAAAAAGCCGCCAGTTTTTTCCGGAAGTAATGGAATACAGCAATGCGTTTTCCGCTTCCAGATGCGCCGGAATATTCTGACCGCCATGACAGATCACAGCTGCAAAAAACGGCAGAATCAACAGCCAGACAATCAGAATACGCATAATTTATTACCTCCGGTATTTTTTCACTCAGAGCAATTCAGCGATCTGCACCGCATTGAGTGCAGCACCTTTAAGCAGCTGGTCACCGGAAACGAACATTTCCAGCCCCCGTTTGTCATTGCGGGAAATATCCTGACGGATACGGCCGGCCAGTACATCATATTTTTCCGTGGCATCCACCGGCATCGGATAGAGCTTTGCTTCCGGATCATCGGCCACAGTAACCCCCGGGGCCGCGCTCAGGATCGCTCTGGCTTCATCCGGAGTGATCTCCTCTTCAAATTCCAGATTCAACGATTCGGAATGGGCGCGCAACGCCGGAATACGCACGCAGGTGCAGCTCACCGGCAAATCCGGCACATGGAGCATTTTGCGCGATTCATTGAGCATTTTCAGCTCCTCTTTGGTATAACCGTTTTCGGTAAAGCTGTCGATATGCGGGATCAAATTGAATGCGATCCGGTGGGCAAAAGCTTTGGGCTCAATTGCTTCACCGTTGAGGATCTGCCGGGTCTGCTCGATAAGTTCGGCCATGCCTTTAGCTCCGGCACCGGAAGTTGCCTGATAAGTAGCGGCGACCAGACGGCGCAATTTTTTCGCCCGGTGCAACGGCGCAACGGCGACCAGCATGATCGCAGTGGTACAATTGGGATTGGCGATCACACCGTGATGATTTCTGATATCCTCGGCATTGACTTCCGGCACGATCAACGGCACATCGTCATCCATGCGGAAGGCACTGGAATTGTCGATCATCACCGCACCGGAATCGACCACATACCTGCGGTACTCTTTGGAAACACTGCCGCCGGCACTGAAAAGAGCGATATCCACTCCTTTGAATGAGTCGTAAGTCATCTCCTCGATCACGATCTTTTCGCCTTTGTATTCCAGAGTCTTGCCTGCGGAACGGGCAGAGGCGAGCAACTTAAGATTTTTCACCGGAAAATTACGTTTTTCCAGAGTTTTGATCATTTCGACACCGACTGCACCAGTGGCACCGGCAACTGCGACATTGAATTCTTTTGCCATAGTTGTTTTTTTCTTTCTTTGAACTATCTGACTTTATCCGGAATATTCCGGCATTTTTTCACAATCAACCGATATAATATAATGGACAATTTGAAAAATGCAATGCGGCATATTATCTTATATAGTGTTTTTTTTGGAATAATTTCCCGGTGGTGCTGTATGGACTATATAAATTTTGATCTTGATTCGATGGATGCAACTGCGGTTGCTGAACTTCTGGCCTATCATGACCGGCTTTACTGGCAGGCCGGAGAACCGGTGATTTCCGACGGTGATTATGACCGCATTGTGGAAAAACTGCGGTCGCTCTCACCTGAACACCCCCTGCTGCACCGTATCAACACTCCGGATGTGACCTCCGACGGCAAGGTTCATCATACAAGGGCCATGCTCTCTCTGGATAAGGCCTACTCCCTTGAGACACTGCTCCAGTGGGCCGGCAAATATGCCCGCACCCCGGATGAATTGCTGCTGGTCGAGCCGAAATACGATGGTATATCCGCCAATTTCGACGGCCGGATACTTTCCACCCGCGGTGACGGCACTACCGGAGAAAACATTTCCGGCAAACTGCCGCTGATCGAATTGGAAACTGCCGGTTACCGCGGCAAACCCGACCGGCCGGTGCGCGGGGAAATCGTCATCCGGGATGATGATTTCAGAAACATCTATTCCCGCATCCGCAAAAAAGATGGCGGCACTTATAAAAATTCCCGGAATGCCGTCGCCGGAATAATGACTCTCAAGGATATCTCGCCCATGCTCATTCAGGGAGCCAAACTTACTCTGGTGGATTACTCCCTGATCTCCACCCCGGTCAAACTCAATGAATTATCCGCCCGCTGGGAAGAGTTGAAAGCCTCCTTTGCCTCACTGCCTTATCCGATGGATGGGATCGTTCTGAAATTTGCCGATGAAAATTTCCGGGAATCTCTGGGCAGCACCATCCACCACCCCCGGGGAGAGATCGCTTACAAATTCACCAATCTGAGCTGCCGCACAACCTTGTTGAATGTGGAGTGGAGCTTCGGTAAAAACTGCCTCACTCCGGTAGCGGAACTTGCTCCGGTGGAGTTATCCGGCATCACCATCAAACGGGCCACGCTCCACAACGTGCAGAATATCATCGACATGGATCTGATGATCGGAGACACCGTCACCGTGGAGCGCGCCGGGGATGTGATCCCTTTCATCGCCGCCTCGGAACCCGGACTTTTCCGGGAATCGCCGCTGATCACCCATTGTCCGGAGTGCCGGACGGAATTGATCCGCCGGGGGCCGGAATTGTGCTGTCCGAACAAAGAGTGTCCAGGTTCACATTTGCAGCTGCTCTGTGCCGCCATCCGCAATCTGGGGATCGAAAGACTCGGTGAACCGACCGTGGCCAAACTGATGAAAAAGTTCGGGATCCTGCATCTGCGGGAATTATTTGACCTTTCCGCCGGAGATTTTCTCTTACTGGAAGGTTTCGGCAGCAAAAGTGCCGCAAATTTATTCAACGAGATCCAGAAGGCCCGGAGCGTCGATGATTTCCAGATCATTGCCGCATTGAATATTCCCGGTATCGGTCCGAATATCGCCAAAATGATTCTGGAAAAATTCCCCATCGCCGCCCTGCGGGAAGCCAAAGAAGATGAGTTGGCCGCCATTTCCGGCATCGGTCCGGAACGTGCCAAAGCGGTATGTGCCGCATTGAGTGAACGCCGGGAAGAACTTGACGAATTGCTCAATGCCGTCACCATCCGCACCAAAACCGTCTCTGCTGATGCCCCGGGCATATGTTTCACCGGCAAGATGCCGGAAAAACGCTCTTTTTATGAGAAACTTGCTTCTGCACGCGGCTATACACCAATGGATTCAGTCACCGCCAAACTCAAACTGCTGGTCGCCGCCGATGTGAATGATTCAAGTTCAAAACTGAAAAATGCCAGAAAACTGGGGGTGCCGGTCGTGTCGCTGGATGAATTTCTCGCCATGCCGCCGTTGACCGCGACTCCGGCGGAAAAACCGGCAGAAAACCATGAATTCAACGATCTTCCGCTCTTTTCATGACCTTTGGATTTCCGCGCCGGGATCTTTTTCCGCCATTGTCTGTACGGCTCTTGCCCGGATGTCTCTGCTCCCGGCACGCAGCTGAGCCGCTCGACGTCACTTGACAGCTGTACCGTGACAAGGTGCGGCACTTGAATAAGCAACCACCGGAAACGCTCCAGCTTTAGGATCGTATGATGATTTTCAGGAATTTTTGAGGAGTTTTGCAATTGCCTCAGAAAACAACGGTGATTTTCAGCTCTGAAAACCGGTATTAAACTTGAAAATATCCGCTTCATCAGCTACATTAAATATGACAGCATTTCCAATCCCTCAAAAATATCAAGGATAAAAAATGGCACGCCCTGTATCGTGGAAACTCAATCTGGCTATGTTGTGGTTTTCCCAGTTGGTGATTCTGGCCGGTTTTCAGGCACTCATTCCGTTTGTGCCGCTCTTTATCAAAAATGAACTGGGGATAGTCGATGAGGGGGAACTGGCTTTCGCTGTTTCCGCATTCAACTTTTTCGGCACGATGGCTTATGCGATATTCAATCCGGTCTGGGGCACGCTGGCAGACCGCTTCGGAGTAAAACCGATGCTGTTGCGGGGCACATTTCTCACCGGAATATTTTTCCCGCTCATGGCCTATTCCAATACCGTGTTTTTACTGGTCGTGCTGCGTTTTATTTCTGCGGCTTGCGCCGGAACGACGGCTGCCAGTCAGATGATGGTCGTGCGCAATACCCCGGATGAGCATCAAGGCTTCGCCCTCGGCGTATTGACCACCGCTATCTGGGGCGGAGTAATGCTCGGCTATGTGATCGGCGGATTGCTCATCCACTACTTTGACTATACCGCCGCCTTCTGGGTCTGCGGTGCACTTTATCTGTTGGGCGGCATATCCATATTATTCACCAGAGATGGCGAAATCCGGGCCGTACCGGTAAAAAAACACCCTGATGACCGCACGATAAATTCTCTGCTTCCCCGCTTCAGTCATGCGGTATGGATCATGCTTGGCTTATTCGTGCTGCTCGGCATAGTCCGCAATTTTGAAGTGGCATACATCGCCCTGAAAGTCGAAGAATTGACCACACCGGACACCGCAGCTCTCTGGACCGGGATCACCAGTGCGGCGGTCTGCGGCGCGGCGATCATTTCCGGAGTGGTTTCCGGATGCCTCGTTGACCGTCTGCCGGCCGGAAAGATACTGATTCCGGTCATGACAACTTCCGCTGTTGCTCTTGCCCTGCAGGGCTTTGCCGGCAATCTCTGGTGTTTTGCCGGCGGCCGGGTATTGCTCTACATCGCTGCCGGAGGACTTCAACCGGTACTGCAAAAGGTTCTTTCATCAGTCACTCCGGCCCGGAAGCGCGGAGCGGTTTTCGGTTTTGCCTCCTCCTGCCAGAGCTGCGGCGGCATGGCGGCGGCGGTTTTGAGCGGTGTGGTGATGACTTGTATCAGTATTTCCGGAGTGTTCTACATTGCGGCACTCTGTTTTCTGGCGGCACTGCCGATATGTCTTTACGGCATCAGTAATGCGGTCAGGCCATTTAAATTTCACCGGGGATGATTTCAAACTATGGAAAATTTCAATACTGATTATCCGGGAAAATGTGTCGACTGGCATGGGTTTGAATGTTTGGAATTCACTCTTGACAATCTGCGCTGCCGTATGGTGAAACCTCCGGCCGGAGCCAACGCAAATAAGGACTGGTACTGGCGGGTACACTTTTTCGGAGCCTTTCCAGATGCCGATTTCGCCATGCTGAAACGCGGTTGGCACGTGGTGAATATTGAAGTTTACGAACTTTACGGCAATGACGAGTGCATGCGGCGCATGGATTTGCTCTACAACTTCATGATCAGTATCGGATTCAATCCGAAATGCGTACCGGTCGGTTACAGCCGGGGCGGTCTGGATGTCTACCGCTGGGCTTCTCTCAACCCGGAAAAGGTCAGTTGTCTGTATCTGGATAATCCGGTCTGCGACTTCAAAAGCTGGCCAGGCGGCAAAGGAATCGGCCCGGGCGGGGCGAATGAGTGGCAAAATTGCCTGAATGCGTGGAACTTCTCTGAAAAAGAAGCCATGGAATTTACCGGAAATCCCATCGACAATCTGCAAATCCTGGCAGCCAATCACATTCCGATACTCCATTTGTGCGCCGATGCCGATGAACTTGTTCCGGCAGAGGAAAATACAGTGATTCTGGAAAAGCGTTACCGGGATTTGGGCGGAAATATCCAAGTGATCTGGAAACCGGGAGCAAAACATCACCCGCATTGCCTTGCTGATCCGACACCGATAGTTGATTTCATTTTGCAGCATCACCGGTAACTTTCAGGAAATTATCCGGATTTTGTTATTCCCCGGCCGGTTGTAATCTGATCATACCTTAGGTGGCGTATTGTTTTTACGGGTGATCTTCCAATTTTTGTAAATCCTGAGATTTTAATATAATTTACCGCTGTCATGCTTGACAAATCCGGCTTTTGTGCTATATTAGGTAATCTGTGAATGAGATTTTGTAGTCTAACATTAAAAATATGAGGTGATATTATGTCCCAGCATCCGAGTCTGCGTGTCGGCGGTAAAATCCGCAAGATCCGTAATGTCATGAAACGTTTCGAGCGTTTGAATGTGCTGCGTGCCGATGGCCGCATCCCCGAAGACAAAGTCTACGGTCTGCCCAAAACCAAACCGGTCGAAATGTAATTTCTGCAGTTGCATTACTGAAAAAGCCGCACCTGAAAATGGCGCGGCTTTTTTGTACCCGTAATACACAACAGCAACAGCGATTTATCAATAAAAAAACAATTATCACACTTGAATTATCAATAAACAACTGTTATATTATAAAAGT
>JAFVZS010000108.1 GCA_017508015.1 Lentisphaeria bacterium | reverse complement strand
TAAAATATATCACAGAAGTTGTGATTTTTCAACCAGATCTGCATGGGTCAGCTCCAACCGGTGGATGGATTGCGGAGGAAGGTCGGGTTTTGCGATGAGTACGCAACAGGAGTGTACTGTGTACTCGACTGTTGCGGCGCAAGAGCAAGGCGCGAGATTACCCGCAAGCCGCCACCGCAGGTTATATTTTTCACAAAAATCAGACAATAATTAAAAATTATTCGAACCACTTGCCGGTATAGGCGGTGGTTTCCTTCTTTATGGAGCGGGTGGTTTCATCCCAATCCGATTTTACGGTACACTCCATCTGGCGGGGGCGGATGTTATTGGGGCAGACCGCTTTGAGCAATTCTCCGTAGGCTTTTGCGTAGTCGGACAACTTGAAAAGTTTAAGTGAAGCGTGGTGCAGTTTGACTTCCCGCACTGTACCGTTTTTGCGCATGAGTTCAAAAACTTCCGGAGTCCTTTCCGCCGGACACTCTTTGCAGGTCGTTTCCCGCCAGCCCCAGGCTCTGGTCAGCACTTCTTTGCCATCGGGCAGAATGGTGTGGTACTCCTCGGTGCGTTTGTCACAACACGTTGCTCCGCAACTTTCCTCGACCAGATGCATATAAGTGACCGATGAGGCACTGGAAACGGTCAGGCACCAGCCATCTTCAGCTGCCAGTATGCCCAACGGTGAATCATTCCGGTCGATCGTTGGTACGAGATGATGTTTTTCCACAAACCGTTGAGTATTTCTGCCCCAGACCGCAAAGCTGTGGCAGGGGTCGAATGGACGGGCGACATCCGGCATTTTCCGGAAAGTTTCAGTCAGTATCCCCACCGTCGATGGCGTATTTTTTACATCGTAAACACCGTTGCGTTTACCCGGATGATAGACTTGAAAAGTGAATGACGGCATCAATAATACTCCGTCAGCGGTAACGGCATCCTGTAAAGTTTTGCAGATCGCTTCCGGGCCGCCGGGTACTTCCCCGAGTGAGGAAAATGTGGAATGCACCACCAGTTTCATTCCCGGAGCAACTCCGAGGGTTTTCAACGCGGCGGCAAATTCATCCGCAGTGGTGCGGCAGCGGGCAATTTCCGCATAACCGTAACGGGCGGCATAAAGCATATCTTTGATCAGTGCGGTGATCGCTGCATCGGATGTGCGTTTGCCGCTTTCGGCATCGGCCAGGCGGATACATTCCAGCAGATTGCGTCTGCCGTCAAGCAATGCCCATAAGTTGTTGGAGATGTTTACCGGATGACGTTCATCAAACGGTACTTGCGCCAGAGAAAACGGCAACCCGTAAGGGCCGGGAGTGACGGTCATATTCAATGCCCGGTATTCGGCGGCCGAAAATTCTTCAGCCGGTAAAGCGGCGATTTTTTCTTCAAAAATTTTCCTGATCCCGTCAAGTGCACCGGTATTGACGGATTGACCGGTATAATTTTTCAGTGAAGTCAATCTGCCGCATTGCCGCATATATTCAGCTTGCAGCCGCATTTTTTTCTCAAAGGGCGTGAGCGTTGTATCGGCGTAGATGAGTTCGCCGCTTTGCAGAAGTTCTTTTGCCGCTTTGGCTGAATAATCGGGAAACTCTTTCTTGCAGAGCAAGGCGGTGAAAATCGCCGAAATCACCGGCAATTCAGCTTTGGCTTTGCGCCAGTCCGGAGCAAAACGGTAGCCGGTGATGTGGTGGGCCGTGCCGGAACTGTGATAGAGCCAGAAGGTCGGAATGCCGCCGTGGAATCCCGGATCAGCGGCAAAGGTGTCATCCGAGAGCGAGGCGGGAGCTTCGGCCGGATTGAATTGCGGCAGGAAAGTTTGAAAAGTTTCCAGATTGAGCCAGTCGGAAAATGAAGGACAGAAAAATGGTGTACGCCGGGCAAAAAGCGTGTCGGTATCCGCATAGGCAATACCGTCACAGTTGGCCGCCAGTACGATATTTGCGCCGTATTCTTTGAGATAGGCCGCTGTGCCGTACAACTCCATGGAAAAGATCAGGCGCAAAGTTTTTTTCAGTTTGAAATTTCCGGCTTTGAGGATCCGGGCAATCTCGCAGAGAAAGGCAAATCCGGCGGCATCATCGTTGACAAACGGTTCGTAAAGATGGGCGATCAGAGCAAATTCATCGCTGCTTTCGCCGGGGATCGTGCCGGTGACGGTATAGATTTCGCCATCATAAACTTTGCAGTACATTTCACCGTGCAGTATGACCTTTTCCTGCTGCAATCTTTCCCGCAGGGCCGCCGCTGTCAGCGGCGAAACTGAAAAGGTCGGAAAGCGTTTTTCCCCGGCAATCAGATACCAGCCGCAGTAGCCGTTGCCGTTGAGCCATTCAAAAGAGTCAGGCGAAGCATCGAATTCTTCAAAATCACTGCCGACCATACCGGCGATACCGGCTTCGGCAAGGTCGTGATAAACTCCGCCGATAAGAGAGGCTGATTGCGGAGCGTAAAGCACCCATTTCCCTCTGGCCGCTTCATAATTGCCGGGCTCAAGAACGGCGAAATCGATCAATTCTGCGGTGGAGCCGCCTTCCGGTGTCGGCGCACTCCAGATGTTGGCATGCAGGGGATCAACGGCACTGTCTGCCAGAATATTGCCGATACCCGGCAGTGGGGCTCCGGTGATTTCCAGAAACGAGCGTTTATCCCGGTCAAGAGACCATGCTTGCGGCATGGTGTAATCAAAGGTGGTGTTTCTGCCGTCGGCGGCGTGAGTGATGCGTTGGATATTTTCCACGCCGCACTCCCGCATTTTTCCATGCAGAACCGGGTGGAGGCATCAAAGTCATCGTAGGAGCTGCGTTTTTCCAGAGCATTCAATGCGTAAGCGGTGTGCTGCACCCGGTGAATGTCAAAAAGAGTATTGATTCGGTCAAGGATATTTTTCATGTTTCTTCCTCCATGTTTTTGGTGTAATGTAACATTTGCTGTCGATGAATGCAAGTATTACAACGGGCATTTTTGTATATTTCGTTTTTTTGTCATTCCTGATCCGTTTTTTATCCATCCGCAAAGTGGATTTACGGTGTATAGTATTACAGAGCCGAAATCAGCAAAATTCAGGAGGTTGGTTATGAAACGTAAATTTTTGGCTGCGGCACTGTTTTTGGCCGCATTCACCGCCGGTGCCGCAGAGAAGTATCAGCCGCCCCGGCTCCAAGATCCGGATTCATGGAGTTTGATCATCGTGCCGGATACCCAGACTTATATTCAGAAGAATGTCAACCACGGTATTCTGCATATGATGTTTTCCTGGATCGCATTCAACAAAGATCATCTCAATATCCGGCAGGTGCTTTTCACCGGTGATCTGGTCAATAACAATGACCGTGCCAAACCGATGCCCGGAC
Organism: Lentisphaeria bacterium; assembly: GCA_017508015.1. Classification (GTDB taxonomy): domain Bacteria; phylum Verrucomicrobiota; class Lentisphaeria; order Victivallales; family Victivallaceae; genus UBA1784. The sequence goes on along the minus strand of JAFVZS010000108.1, from coordinate 22,063 downwards.
ATATTGAATTATTCGGCAGTGAACAGTGGGAAGCTTTTTCTGATTTGATGACCCTGCTTGACGGTCAGGTCCCCTATGTGCTGGCCACCGGCAATCATGATTATGATTACGGACGGCGCAACGACCCGGGCAACAGCCACTTTGCCCGTTATTTTCCCATCGACCGCAATCCCCTGACCCGCAGACAGCTGCGTGAGTGCTATCAGGATAAAAGATATGAAACATCTCTGGATAATGCGGTGTATGAATTTACGGCACCGGCACCGGATAAGCGTAAATTTCTGATCATATCCCTGCGTTTTCTGCCGGAAGATAAACATTTGGAATGGGCTAAAAAAATTGTGGATGATCCCAAATATGCGGAACATTTTGTGATTTTGCTCACCCATTATTATCTCTATCGTGACGGTTCTCTCAAAGAAAAAGATTCTGCCGGCGGCAATGCCGGACTGGCGATCTATCAGAAACTGGTTTATCCTGCAAAAAATATCCGGATGGTGGTGTGCGGACACTGTGCTTCACCGGATGAGTGGGAGGCCGGGGTGCAATTTGTCATGAGCAAAAATTCTGCGGGCAAAAGTGTGGCGCAGATCATGTTCAATACCCAGGCTATCGGCGGCGGTTATGCCGGCAGCGGCGGTGACGGCTGGCTGCGCTGGCTGGAATTCATGCCAGACCGCAAAACGATCCGGGCAAGAACCTTTTCGCCGTTGTTTGCCGTTTCTCCGGCGACCCGGCATCTGGCGTGGCGCACTGAACCATTCAATGAATTCACCTTTGAACTGGAATAACTCCGGTTGGAAAAAATCCGGGACTGCCGCAGATATTTTGCCGCAGTCCCGTTTTTTATGAAGCGTTTTTTTGCTTTCCGGCGGAAAATATTTTTTTCCGGCGGCAGGCAAAATGGCGGGTGAAAACTTGAAATATAAGACGAGCGAGGATATATTATATAGTTTATTTATATGCAAATTTCTGAAAGGATTTTACTATGGCTGAAAACATTGAAAAAAGTGAACCGTTGGATTTTATCCGTGAGATCATTTCCAACGATGTGAAAAACGGCAAACACGGCGGCAAGGTCATCACCCGGTTCCCGCCGGAACCCAACGGTTACATCCATATCGGCCATGCCAAAGCTCTCTGTCTGGATTTCGGCGTAGCGCAGGAATTCGGCGGTAAATGCAATTTGCGTATGGATGATACCAATCCGACTAAAGAGGATACTGAATACGTTCAGTCCATTATCAACGATGTGCGCTGGCTGGGCTTTGAACCGGCGGCTGTTCTCTATGCCAGTGATTACTTTGACCGCATGTATGATTGCGCAGTTGAACTTATCAAACGGGGCAAAGCTTATGTCTGCACTCTGAGCAATGAGGAGTGGGAAGAGTACAAAGGCAATTTGCAGACCCCCGGCAAGGATTCTCCCGGCCGCAGCCGTTCCATTGAGGAAAATCTCGATCTCTTTGCCCGGATGAAAGCCGGAGAGTTTGAAGATGGAGCGATGGTTCTGCGGGCCAGAATCGATATGGCTTCCCCCAATATCAATATGCGTGACCCCGTGATCTACCGGATCCGGCGCATACATCACTTCCGCCACGGGGATAAGTACTGCATCTATCCGATGTACGATTTTGCCCATCCGCTGGAAGATGCCTTTGAGGGAATCACCCATTCGCTCTGTACCTTGGAATTTGAGATCCACCGGCCGCTTTACGACTGGGTGCTGGAAAATCTCGACTTCCCCGAACCGCCTCACCAGTATGAATTTTCCCGTTTGAATCTTACTTACACCGTAATGAGCAAACGCAAACTGCTTCAGCTGGTCAAAGAAAATCATGTGGATAACTGGGATGATCCGCGTATGCCGACGATCTGCGGTATGCGCCGCCGCGGTGTACCGGCTGCCGCCATCCGCAAAATGTGCAAAATCGTCGGTGTGACCAAGTTTGACGGTGTGACCGATGCGGCGGTACTGGAACATTGCATCCGTGAAGAACTCAACGCCACGGCATTACGTTATATGGCGGTGCTCGATCCGTTGAAAGTTACCATCACCAACTTTCCGGCAGAGGGCGTAGAAGCTCTTGAGGCGATCAATAATCCGGAAGATCCCGCCGCAGGCAGCCGCAAAATCTCTTTCGGCAAACATCTTTACATCGACCGTGCCGACTTCATGCTTGAACCGCCCAAAGGCTATTTCCGGCTTGCTCCGGGAGCAGAAGTGCGTTTGCGTTACGGTTATTTCATCCGTTGTACCGATGTGGTCAAAGATGCTGACGGCAATGTCATCGAAGTGCTCTGCACCTTTGATCCTGCCACCCGGGGCGGCAATTCGCCGGATGGCCGCAAGGTCAAAGGCACGATCCACTGGGTTTGTGCTGATGATGCGGTGGAAACCGAATTCCGTCTGTATGACCGGCTCTTTACGGTGGAAAATCCCGGTGCGGACGGGGTGGATTTCCTCACTCAGCTCAATGCCGATTCCAAAAGAACCGTCAAAGGCTTTATCGAACCGGCGGCGGCAAAGCTTGCTTCCGGTACGGCTGTTCAGTTTGAGCGGGTCGGATATTTTGCCGTTGATCCGGATTCCTCTGAAACATTGCCGGTTTTCAACCGGACGGTGACCCTCAAGGATTCCTGGAGCAAACAGCTCAAAAAGTGATCCGGCAGGGGAAGGGTGGCTTGCATGTCAACAGCGGTATTGATCCCGGCATACAATCCGGATGGGAAGCTTCTGACTTTGTTGTCAGAGCTGATTTCCGGAGGGTTTGACAATATCGTGGTGGTCGATGACGGCAGTAAAGCGGAGTGTCAGGCACTTTTTGATGAAGTTGCCGCAATGGAAAAGGTCGTTTTGCACCGTCATCCGGTAAATATGGGCAAGGGCGCGGCTCTTAAAAGCGGTTTGATCTGTATTTTGAACAACTTTCCGGAGTGCCGGATGGTGATCACAGCAGATGCTGACGGACAGCATACTCCGCAGGATATCTGCCGTTTGAGTTCGGCCGCCGGAAGTGCGCCGGAAAAACTCTGGCTCGGAGTGCGGGCATTTGATAAGGATGTGCCTCTGCGCAGCTTGATCGGCAACCGGCTGACCGCATTTTTTATGCGTATTTTACTGGGGATGAAAATTTCTGATACCCAGACCGGTTTGCGGGCAATTCCCCGCAGTTTCATCCGGGAGCTGCTGCAAATCCCTTACAACCGTTACGAGTTTGAGCTGGAAATGCTTCTGGCGTGTAAAAGAAGCGGCCGGGAAACGGCGGAACTGACCATTTCAACGGTTTACATCGACAACAACTCTTCATCCCATTTCAATCCGCTGAAAGATTCCTTCAAAATCTACATTGTGCTTTTCCGTTATATACTGGTTTCGCTGCTGACGGCGGTCGTAGATTATCTGGTTTATGTGCCGGCTTTGTTCCTGTGCGGAACATTTCTGCCTTACAGCGAGGCGGTGACTACGGCGGCGGCTGTGAGTATCGGCCGGATCGCCGGAGCGGCAGTGCAGTATACGCTGGTCAGAAAGGTGGTTTTTTACTCCCGGGCTTCAGTGATCAGCACTCTGCCGAAATTTATTTTTCTGGTCATCTGTTCCGGTTGCGCATCATATCTGGTCATGCATGCGATCAACAGCAGTGTGCATTGGAATTTTTATTTTGCCAAGCTTGCTGCTGAATTGATCATTTATCTGGCCAACTTCCTGATTCAGCGGGATTTTATTTTTCAGCGCGAAGAACGGTGATCAAGGCCGGCAAAGGTAAGGGGTACAGCAGATGTTTATCAGGGAAATAGCGGCATTTTTGCAACTGACACTCATGCCAGGATTGCTGTTGATCTTTTTTTTGCGTCCGCAACTGGGTAAGATCCGTTCGCTTTTGCTGGTGCCGGCATTGAGTTTGCCGGTCAATTATATTTTTGTATCGCTGGCATGGGCGTTGGATATATTCAATGGCACTGCCTGCTGGATATATACCGGGCTGACCTGGGCGGCAGTCATTTGTTTTTTGCGCCGCAAGCTCGCCGGATTTTTTCAAAGCCGCTTGAGTGACGGCATCGGGCATATTTCACAGAATATCGTTGAATCATACCGGGAAATGAGTTGCGGCGGCACTGTCAGAAAAACTCTTGCCGTGACCGCCTGGGCCGTTGCTGTTGCCGGAGTGCTTTACTGCGGCTGTTTTTTCTGGATGTCGGTCAATGAAGTGTTTGCATACTGGGATTCGGCTCTTTCCTGGAACTTCTGGGCCGAGTGCTGGAGCATGAATGAATATCCGCGCGATATCAGCTATTATCCGCAGTTGATGCCGAAAAACTGGGCATTGGTATACAAATTGATCGGTGGTCCGATCTGCTTTGTACCAAAGGCGGCAATCTCGATTTTTCCGTTGTTGACTGCCCTGATGTTTCTGGATTATGGTATTGCCAGGCGGCGGATGGATATGCTGTTGGCGATCGGGATTTTCAGCTTTTATTTTCACAATGTCGATTATATATCTCACGGCGGGGAATTGGATCTGGCTGTGGCGTATTGCGGGGCGGCTCTGTTCTTTCTGGTGAATTACGCCGGTGAAGCGGAAAAATCCGGAATATTTTTCCGCAGATTGTGGCTCGGAGTTCTGCTTGTGGCTCTTGCCGGATCGATCAAACAGGCCGGATTGTACCTGATTCCGGTTTTTGCACTGCTGACCGGCGTGGTTTTATATCGGGATTCCGGCCGTTTGTCAATATCATGGCGGCAGACTGTGCTGCATTTTACCGCCATGCTTCTGCTGTTGCTGCTGATCGTTGCTCCGGGATATATTTCCGCAGAAAAACGTATCGCTGCCGGTTTGGATTATTCCAATACACAGCTGGTTACTGAAACGATCTACGGCGGAAAAAATTATTTTGAACGTTTCGTTTGCAGTGTGCGGCTCTTTACTCTTAAAATGCAGTGCGGTCTGCCGGATGTGAGAAGTGCCAGATATGCACCCTTTGACCTTGATGACGGTTTTATTATGCCCCTGATCAGACTTTACAGCTGGCATTTTCCGGCGGGGATCGTGATGATCCTGCTGAATATCGCATTGTTGTACGGTGCGGCGAAAGAGCGTTACATGCGTTTGCCCGGAGCCGCCGCACTTCTATTCTTTGTGATCTGGAGTATCTTTTTCTGTTACGATTTGCGTAATTTATCGCTGATGGCGCCGCTGCTGGCTTTGCTGGCAGCCAACGGTATGGTGTATTTCAGTCGTGATGAGCGGGTGAAAAAGATCGGGCAGATCAAGGTGTGGCAGGTGCTGCTTGCCGGTTGTCTGCTTTTTGTATTCTGCTATCCCGGAGAATTTTATTCCCGGCGGCGGATTTCCCGGTATGTGACAAAGATCAGAAATGCCGGTGAAGCGGAAGTGAATCGTTCAATGCTGGAATATCACCGCCGTTATGCTCTCCGGCGCAAGGAGAACGGCCTGCCGGAAAAATCTCCGGTCGTACTCACGGATTATGCCTACATCAAACTGCTTGAACCATTCCGCAACAGATGGCTCAGCTGCAACTTTTCCATCCACAGTGAGGATGTGCTGCAAAATTTCCTTTCCCGGATCGATGATCCGGAAATCACTGCGGTGCTGCTGCCGGAATATGCTTCAGAAAGTGTCAAGTCGAATATCGCGGCAATGGTCGAGGCCGGAAAACTGATAAAAGAATTCGATACCGGTTCTTACAGTTTGTATGTCAAGCCTTATTGAAGATGGGCTTTGATGATATCAAAGATCTCTGTTGCTTCGATCATTCTGCCTCTGCCATCGGCACCGCAGGCGACACTGCCATCGGCTGGACCGGCAAAAATGACTCCGCGTTTTTCCAGTGTGGCTGTGTTGGCTTTGCAAGCTTCGTGCGACCACATTTTGGGATTCATCGCCGGAGCATAAATATGTGTGCCGTGAAAAGTTGCGGCAAAGGTACTCAATGCATCATCGGCGATGCCGTTGGCCGCTTTGGCCAGAAAATTGGCAGTTGCCGGTACTGCGGCAAAGAGAGCTGCTTCATCGGCCAGTTCCACATGTCTCGGCCGCCATTGAGACTCATTTTCCCACAAAGTGGTGATCACCGGCCGCCGGGAAAGGGTGCGGAAGGTGACGGGAGTGACGAAGCGGCAGGCGTTTTCAGTCATAATAACCTGGACTTCAAACTCTTTTGCAAGTTTACTGCACAGATCGGCCGCTTTGAATGAGGCGATACTGCCGGTAACTCCCAGAACGATGAGTTTATCACTTTTCATTGAAAAAGTTCCTCCCTGATATTGGCGGTACGCAGACGGATACTTTTGAGAATATTGATCAATTCCGCAGCGGCGGTTTCCAGATCGTCATTGATCACCAGATAGTCGTAGATGCGGAATGAACGCAATTCATTGGCGGCACCGTCGATGCGGATTTTGAGCTGTTCGGCACTTTCGCTGTTGCGTCCGGTCAGCCGGTCGGTCAACACTTTCATCGAAGGCGGGGCGATCAGAATGAATACGGCGGCGTTTTTGATGACGGGATCTTTTTCTGCGGCCTGCCGGATCTGTTTTGCCCCATGGGAATCGATATCCAGCAGCACTTCTTCGCCGTTGACAATGCGGTTGATAACCTCACTTTTCAGTGTGCCGTAACGGTGGTTGTACACCCCGGCATGCTCAAGGAATTCATCATTTGCCAGTTTCCGGGAAAATTCCTCCTCGCTCAAAAAGTAGTAGGATACCCCGTCACTTTCGCCGGCACGCGGTGAACGGGTGGTGCATGAGACCGAGAAACGCAGATCGGATAATTCGGCCATCGCCCGGTTGACTAAAGTGGATTTGCCGACTCCGCTGGGGCCGGAAATAACGATCAGATTACCATTTTTTTTCATAATTTTTCATACCTTCCGGCGCACTTGCTCTGCCAGTCGGGGAAGTTCCATTTTTCGGGAAACTCCCGGCACTGCCGGGGCTTGGCCTTTTCGATCAGGCAAGTCGGCAGACCTTGATCATCTACTGAGAGATATTCGCATTCGCCGTTATCTTTTTCACACAGGGAAAGGTGCTGACGGTCGGGAGTTATCCGGGTATGTTCAGCCAGAAACTCCTCAACGGAAATGCCGAGTGTTTCAGCGATCGCATCCACCTCGGCATCTTCCAGTTTCACTGCTCCGGGCCAGCGGCAGCACGCTCCGCAGCGGGCGCAGACAAATTTTTTCACGTTAACGCTCAAATGAATCAAAGGTCAGATCATCTTCGCGGATGTCGACCATGAAAAATCCCAGCGCGAAGTCGGCCCATTCCACCGGGTGGATGTAGACTCCGGCATCAACGATAAGTCCGAGGGAACCGCCGATGGCCCAGAAGTCGCGGGGACCGGTGAAGTAATCGTAGACCCGCATTTCAACAGTGGGGATACCCCGGCGGGATTCGACATATTTATCCACCAGCAAAGATCCTTCGCGCAGGGCGTACTCCTCTTCACCGATGACGATGAATGACCAGTACCAGCCGTCTTCAACGCCGATGCCGTACTGGCGGTTGTAGTCTTTGTAAAGTTTGTAAGTTCCGGCACTGTAACCGGCACCGACATCGGCCAGTCTGGTTCCCATCAATCTGGCTTCAGCCACCGGGCCGACGCCGACGGTCACACTGAAAAGATCCAGCGCATCCAATATCCGGTTTGGCAGATAAAGAGCGATTTTTTCTCCCCAGTTGGTTCTTTCATCGGGGATCATTTCTGCGGCACAGACTCCGGCAACGGCAAAAGAAACCGCCAAAACAGCAAACAATTTTTTCATCGTTTTTCTCCTTGATTGAAATCGGTTATTTTTGAAATGCAGTACAACTTTATTAATTTAACTGCTTGCGGAGATTTTTACAAGTCTTTTTCCTTAAAAAACGGCAAATCTTTTTTTATTGTGTTGATTGCCGGTTTTTGCCGGTAAAAAAGATTGAAAAAAAAGAACACCGGGGTTATATTAAAACGAATGTATATTCTTTGAATAAACAACTATGGAGAAATGTCGGTCATGAAGTTCAAAAACGTTTCCAATCAGGTCAACTTTCCGGAAATGGAAAAAGAGATTCTGAAGCTCTGGGAAGCTGGAGATACTTTTAAGAAATCCCTCGATCAGCGTAAGAACGGCGAAGAATTCGTCTTTTATGACGGCCCGCCTTTTGCCACCGGTCTGCCGCACTACGGACACCTGCTGGCCGGTACCATCAAGGATGTGGTTCCCCGTTACCAGACGATGCGCGGCAAATATGTGGAGCGCAGATTCGGCTGGGATACCCACGGTCTGCCGATCGAAGCTCTGGCACAGGATGCACTCCAGATCAACGGAGCTCATGAGATCAAAGAGTATGGCGTGGATAAATTCAACGAGCAGTGCCGTTCCATGGTGCTGCGTTATGTCGATGACTGGCGCAAGACGGTCACCCGCATGGGCCGCTGGGTGGACTTTGACAATGACTACAAGACCATGAATCCGCAATTCATGGAGACCATCTGGTGGATATTCAAACAGCTCTGGGAGCAGAAACGGGTTTACAAAAGCTACCGGATCATGCCCTATTCATGGAAACTTTCCACTCCGCTTTCCAACTTTGAGGCGGGCAGCAATTATAAAGATGTGCAGGATCCGGCCGTAACGGTGCGGGCCAAAGTTTCCTCCGGTGCCGATAAGGCCTGGGGAGAAACCTATTTGCTGATCTGGACGACTACTCCCTGGACTCTGCCGGAAAACCTTGCCATTTGCGCCGGAGCCGGTGTTGAGTATTGTGTGGTGCGGGATCTGACTGATCCGGCGAAAGCCTGTTATGTGATGGCCAAGGCACGGATCTCCACACTTTTCCGCAAGGCGGAAGATTTTGAAATCGTTGCGGAACTCAAAGGCAGTGACCTTAAAGGCTGGACTTATGAACCGCTTTTCCCGTACTTCGCCGAGTTCGCCGCCGAAGGGGCATTCCGGGTGCTCAACGATGATTATGTCTCTATTGACGACGGTGTCGGATTGGTGCATATCGCTCCGGCTTACGGCGAAGATGACTTCCGTGTCTGCCGGGAAGCTGGGATCATGGTCATTGCCGATCCGTTGGATACTTCCTGCAACTTTACGGCCAAAGTGCCGGAATACGCCGGAAAATTCTGCAAAGATTGTGATAAGGAGATCATCCGCCGTCTTAAAGAAGAGGGTAAACTTGTTCATCAGGCGACCATTACCCACAGCTATCCATTCTGTGACCGTACCGATACTCCGCTGATCTACCGGGCTATCGAAGCATGGTATGTCCGGGTCGAGGATTTGCATGAAAAACTTGCCGCCGCCAATGAACCGGTGCGCTGGCAGCCGGATTATGTCGGTGGTAAACGTTTCACCAACTGGCTGCTCAATGCCCGTGACTGGAATATCAGCCGCAACCGTTTCTGGGGATCATGCATCCCGGTCTGGATCAATGATGATGATCCGGAAGACCGCATCTGTGTCGGCAGTGTAGCCGAACTGGAAGCCCTGTCCGGTGAAAAAGTTACCGATTTGCATAAGCATTTTATCGACAAGATCGTGATCCGTAAAGACGGCAAAACCTATCACCGGACTCCGGAGGTGCTGGATTGCTGGTTTGAATCCGGAGCAATGCCTTATGCTCAAGTGCATTATCCGTTTGAAAACAAAGAACGTTTTGAAAAGAATTTCCCTGCGGACTTCATCGCTGAAGGTCTTGACCAGACCCGGGGATGGTTTTACACGCTGATGGTGTTGAGCGTGTGCCTTTTCGGTAAATCGCCTTACCGGAATGTGGTTGTCAACGGTTTGATCCTTGCCGAAGACGGTCAGAAGATGTCCAAACGCAAAAAGAATTATCCGGACCCCAACGAAGTGATCGACCGTTGCGGTGCGGATGCATTGCGCCTTTTCATGCTGGGCAGTCAGGTGGTGCGGGCCGAAGACCTCAAGTTTTCTGAAGCCGGAGTACGTGAAATCCTGCGCGGCGTAATGATCCCGATGTGGAATGCGCTTGCGTTTTTCACCACCTATGCCAATGTGGATGGTTACGATCCGGGAACCGGAGAGGTCAAGGCTCCGGTCAATCCGGCCAATGTGCTTGACCGCTGGATTTTGAGTTCTGCTTCGCAGATGGTCGATGAGATCCGCCGGGAGATGGATGTTTACAATCTTCAGAAAGCGGCCAACCGTTTTGCCAAATTCATCGACGATCTGACCAACTGGTATATCCGCCGCAGCCGCCGCCGCTTCTGGAAAAGCGATTCTGACAGCGACAAACTTGAAGCATATCAGACTCTGCACTATATTCTGCTGCTTTTTGCCAAAACAGCGGCTCCATTTATTCCTTTTACCACTGAAGCGATCTATCAGGCGATCAAAACTCCGGGCATGCCCGAATCCGTGCATCTGTGTGACTATCCGGAGCCGGATGATTGCCGCGATGAGTATCTGGAAGAGCAGATGGCGTTGACCATGCTGGCGGTTTCGCAGGGCCGTTTCCTGCGTACGGCCAATAATCTCAAAGTCCGTCAGCCGCTGGCCCGGGCGATCCTGGCTTTGGGAGATGCCAAAGGCCGCGAGATGCTTTCCGGTACGGCGAAAATCATTGCAGAGGAACTCAATGTCAAAGAGGTTGCTTTCTGCGATGATGAGGAAGAGCTGGTGAAACGTTCGTGCAAGGCCAACTTCAAAGCACTCGGAGCCCGCCTTGGCAAAGAGATGAAACTTGCCGCCGCCAAAATCGCTCAATTGAGTGCGGCGGAAATTTCAGCGATTCTCCGCGGCAATCCGTTGGAAATTACTTTGTCCGACGGTTCAAAAGCAGCGATTTGTGCCGATGATCTGGTCATTAAACGTGAGGAACGCCCCGGTCTGGTCGCTGCCAGTGAAAGCGGTGTGACCATCGCTCTGGAAACAGCCCTGACTCCGGAGTTGGAAGCGGAAGGTATGGCCCGTGAATTGGTCAGCAAGTTGCAGAATCTGCGCAAAGATAACGGTCTGGAAGTCACCGACCGGATCATTGTTACTTATTCTGCGGATGCTCCGGTCGCTGCCATGCTGGAAGCCCATAAAGATTACATCTCCAGCGAAGTGCTGGCGCAGGAATTTATTCCAGGTGCAGCAGATACGGTTTTGGATGTCAACGGAGTTGAAGTAAAAGTAAATGTCAGAAAAGCCTGAATTTAATGACCGCAAGGCTCCTGCCAACGCAGAAGAGCACACGCAAAATGTGCTTGAGCCGGTGTTGCGCCTGCACCGGGCACTGAAAATATGTGCCCTGCTGCTGGCGGCATTGCTGTTGGCCGGAGTATTGATTTGGGGAGTTATTCAGCTGTTTGCCTTTGGCCGGAGTGCGATCTATCAGAATGAATTTCCCGCAATGGGTACGGTGGCAAAGGTTTCAGTCTATACCGGCGGGGATGATTTGCAGATCGCCAATGAGATTTGCCAGAAAGAATTTGCCGCCGTGGTTCAGGTGTGTTCTCTTTACGATCCGCAAAGTGAATTATCCCGGCTCAATGCTTCGGCTGCCGGAGAACCGTTTGTCTGTTCGGAAATGATGTGGGAACTGCTGATGCGGGCCAGAACGGCCTATGTGGAAAGTGACGGTTATTTTGATATTACCATCAAACCGTTGATGGATCTGTGGGGATTTTATCAGCAGCGCGGCACACCTCCGGATGCTCTGGAAATACGCGAAACAATGCGGGTGGTCGGCTTTGATAAGCTGGTGTTTGATGAAGAAAAGCGCACACTGTGTTTTTCGGTCCCCGGTATGGCCATTGATCTGGGCGGTATTGCCAAAGGCTATGCCGCAGACCGGGCGGCAAAGGCGATCCGGGCGGCCGGAATCACTTCCGGAGTGATCGATTTGGGCGGCAATTTGCGGATGCTTCCCGATCCGCCGCCGGGTAAAGATTTTTACCGGGTGGCGATCCGCGATCCGCATCATGCCGGAGAAATACTTGATGAAAAGCTCAGTGTCCGTCCCGGTATGGCGGTGTCATCATCCGGCGATTATGAACGCTTCGTCGTTTATAACGGTCGCCGTTACGGGCACATCATTTCTCCGAAAACCGGTTATCCGGCAACGGTATCGGCGGTGACAGTGGTCGCTGACAATGCGATGGATGCCGATGTCTTTTCCACCAGCTGCTGTCTTGGCGGTGAAGCGGTAGCCGCCGGATTAAAGACCAAATATCCCGGAATAACAATCCATTTTACGAGGTAACGATATGTTCAGCATCAACCGGATAGCTGCGGTTTCCCCCGAATTGCGTTCTGCTGATCCGTTTTTTAATTGTCAAAGTATGATTTCTGCTTACCATGAGGCGGTCGGGCAGGGGGCCGGAATCGTGATTTTTCCGGCAATGGCGGTTACCGGAAAAAGTTGTGCGGTGCTGTTGAAACAGCCGTATCTGTTGGAATCTGCTGCGGCGGCAGCCGGTAATTTTGCCGCAGTGACCGGCACTGCTCCGGCTGTTTTCGGAATGCCGAAAGTTATTGACGGGCGGATGCATGAAGTAATTGCGGTGGCACAAAGCGGTCGTATCGCGGCTTACGTGGTAAAAAATGCTGCGGATCATGCTCCATTTTTTGCTCCCGGAAAGGTTTTTGATGCCGGAGTGAGATTTTCAGTGAATTTTGCCGGAGATATGCCGGTAAATTCTCCGGCACATATCCACTTATTTTGCGGTGCGGAGGCGGAAGTGCCGGGAATGTGGCGCGATAACCGGGATTTTTACCGGTCATTGAGCAAACAGTGGAATTGTGCCGTGGCCGCCAGCTTCGCCGGCAGCGGGGAATCGACCGGAGATCAACTTTACGGCGGAGCATTACTGATTTGTTCACAAGGAAAAGTCGTTGCCGCCAGACCGTCTCCGGCCCGGGGAAGCGGGATCGTCTATGCGGATATCGACCGGGAAAGGATCGGCGCAGCAATGCTTGACCGGGAAATGCCGTGTGTTGAACCGTTGAAACTTGATACCGCTTGTGAAGTTGATGATTTGCGTTATTTCGATAATCCGGCGCATCCGTTCCTGCCGGATGATCCGTCGGAATTCGAAGATTTTTGCCGGGAAACCTTTGCTTTGCAGACGATCGGTCTGGGAGAAAGATTTCTGCGTTGCGGAGCCAAAAGGCTGGTGATTGGTATTTCCGGCGGTTTGGATTCGACTTTGGCTCTGGTTGCCATGGCAATGGTTTGCAGGGAGTATTTGCTGCCGATGGATACGATTCTAGCAGTGACTATGCCGGGATTCGGTACGACCGGCAGAACCAAAAGCAATGCTGTGAAACTTGCGGAACTTCTCGGTGCGGAAGTCCGCGAGATCCTTATCGGCAAATCATGTTTGCAGCACTTTGAGGATATCGGTCATGACCCGGAAAAGACCGACAGTGTTTATGAGAACAGTCAGGCCCGGGAACGGACTCAGATATTGATGGATCTGGCCAATGCGGTCAATGGTATCGTTGTCGGTACCGGGGATTTGTCGGAGATCGCTCTGGGGTGGTCGACATTCAACGGGGATCAGATGGCGATGTATTCGATCAACAGTGCCATTCCCAAAAGCAATATTGCCTGTCTGTTGGAATATGCCGCCGGAATATTGCCCGGAAGTGCTGAAATCCTGCGTGACGTGATCGATACCCCCGTCAGTCCGGAATTACTGCCGCTGGATGCCAATGGCGAAATTGCGCAGAAAACGGAAGTTATTCTCGGAGCTTATGAATTGCATGACTATTATTTGTGGCACTTTACCCATGGCGTTTCAGCTCCGGAAAAGCTTCTGGCTCTGGCAAAGCATGCATTCGCCGGAAAATATCCGGATAAAGAGCTGCTCCGGGTGCGCGATCTGTTTATCAGACGCTTTTTTACCCAGCAATTCAAACGTACGGCCGGGCCGGATGGCATTCAGGCCGGAGTGGTGTCACTCTCGGCCAGAGGGGCATGGATGATGCCATCGGACATCAATGGCAATTTATGGCGCAGATAAAAAGATAAAAACAACCATCGGATGTGCAGTCCGGTGGTGTTTTTTTATCCTTTATAGTCCGTTTTTTTGTACAGTTAAAGTTTTCTCAACTCAAACGGTTCAATGGTCATATCCTGAAATCTTACCGGGAAATCATTGGAATTTTCCAGATAGATATTACCGTTTCCGGCGGGGTGTACCCGCAACTCAAGTGGAAACGGTTCAATGCCGTTATCCGGGGCTTCAAAACTTTCTTCCGCAGTCAGAGCTGTGGTGCTGAACCATGCATTATTGGCGGCGGCACAGGAGAATTTCTCTGCGGTGACTGTAAGTGAGAAGGAAAATGAATCCAAAATCTGCTGCCAAGCCGGGGCATCGGTATTGCAGATGTTGTTGTACAGCAGAGAATAGATGTGGTTGTTGCTGAAAGTCAAAGGTACTTCTTTGCGCCATTTGGCGGTGTGCATGCCGTCAAACTCAACAGCCGGCGCATCCGGACAGCAGAGAATGGCGGTCATATCGCCGTTTTCCAGAGCGGCATATCTTGAGCAGTAAAAGAGATCGAGCATAGAGCCGGGCAGCAGCATATCCGGTTCGGCAATGCCGATATTCTGATCGAAGCGGAAATGTCCGTTGTGACCGGAAAATGGAAATTGTGCGTAATAACAGCGTTTATCGGCCGTTTCCGGCAGATCAAGCCGGATGTCGAAATCGATTCTCGGCAGATGTTTCCATATCCGGCAGCTGATTTGCGCCTCTCCGCCGGGGAAAGAGCCGGATCGGGTGATCGAAGTGAATAATTCTCCGTCAGCGGAAACTTCCGCATGCCGGTAAGATAATGGGTGATATTCCCGTTTGATACACGGTTTGAGACCGCAATTTTTGCCGTCAACATCGGAATCCAGAATTGTTTCACTCCAAAGGGCAAACGGGGCATCAAAAATTGGTTTTCCGTCAGTGGAAGAAAGCGTTTGCAATGAACCGTCGGCAGCTGGAATGATTTTGAAAAAATCGGTTTTTATCTCCGGCGGGATCGTGCCGGATGGTGTTTGCGGCATATCATTGTATTCTCCGGAGTAAACCGGAAACACTCTTTTACTGCCGAGAGCCGGGAGATCATCCGCATAGATCATCCAGCGGTTCTGTCCGATCAGCTGCCGTGGGATTTCGTTCCCGTTTTCATCGGTCAGAGATATCAGTTTTCTGGCGTATGATCCCAGATACAATTCAGCATTACCGGAGATCCGGTGGGGTGAATGGTTGCGGATTATCACTGCTTTTTCCCGGGTGAATTTTCCGGTACACGGCAACAACTTTTCCTGTCTGCAACTCAAATACAGGGCAGTATTTGCGTAGCGGGCTTTGCATTTCCAGCTTTCCCGGTAACGGTCGAAACATCCGGCATGCAGAGAACGGTCATTTTCTTCATAAAGTAGCTGCCATCCCCAGGTATTCAAGCCGAGGGTGTGGTCGCCGGTAAGCATGAGATTTTCCAGTATCTGATTGTTGCTCAAGTTGCGCAATTGCAAAAAATTGTTGAGGTTTTGTGCCTTGCGGTAGGTTTTCAGTACGGCGGGCACGGCATTGATCCGCAGATTCCACGGATCGGTAAGAATACCGGAAATTTCCGGTATTTGCGAAGCATACTTATCTTCCATAAAATGGAAAAATTCAGAAGGAGTGCAGAACTTGATCTCCGGATAGTTTCCGGTGGCGTTGAGCCGGCGGATCAGTTGAGCCAGCTCCGGAGCCGGATTGCGATTGTCGCCGCCGTATTGCAGCAGAATCTCACTGTACGGATAGTTCTCATTTTCGAGCCGGGTTGTGAGGATTTCAAACACCTCTGCTGCGCTGAGTTTATATTCGTCGGAGTCGCCTTTCATGGGCATATCCACCCCGAGATCCGGATGACCGAAAATTTCCGGAAATGCCCGGTAGCCCAGATAGATGCTCCCCATGCCGTAAACCGGGAAAGGATAGGCGGATTCGCTGGAATTTTCGGTGCGGTCATTACCCAGATTCCACACGAGTATCCTGCCGCCGCAACGGCTTTTCAGGTAGAAAAGGTGCGGCAGATCTGCCCAGGGCAATTCGGTTTGAAATGCACCGCATCCGGCGATGAGATAACGGATACCGGCCTCATTCATGATTCGGGGCAGTTCCCCGGTGAATCCGCCGATATCGTCGAGAATGGCGCACTCCACCGGGAAACCGTATTGTTTTCCCAGTTCCGCAGGTCGGGAAACATTGGCCAGCAATTCGGCAAATGAGAGTGTTTCGGTGAGCATTTGCATATCCAGTGCGGCGACTTCCAGTTGACCGTTTTTCAAGAGATTAACCAGTCGTTGTTTCTGAGATTCCGGGCGGCGGTCGAGGTAGTTGCGCAAGAGTGCGCCGCTTTCGATCGTCCACCGGTAATCCTGATCATTTTCCGCCAGTTCGACGGCTTCATCCAGATAGGTCAACTGTTGTTTTTCCACCTCATCCGGCAGATCGGTGAAACCGATGTCATAGTGGGTGTGATGGATCAAAAAGATTTTTTTCAGCATAAATGATTACCTGCGGGAACTGATGATTTTATTTCCAATTGGTCTGGGAAAAATATTCCGGATTGCTTGCAAAAACTTTTTCCATCAACAGCCAGATTTTCCGGCGGTGGATGTCGGCAACATCACGTTTTTTGGGAGTGATCCACAGCGAAGTATCATTGGTTGCGGTACTCAGCTCATGGATGAGTTCCTGCCGGATATCGGCGATAAGTTTTCCGGCTTCAAAAGCCATCGAATGGTTGTCGGCGATGAGTTTTTCTGTGATGATCTTGAGCAGATTCAGATATTCGTAATCTTCCCGGCCTTCCCAGATAGCTTCGTATTGACGGCTGATGAAAATTTCATCACCTCTGAAGTACCACGGTGAGAAGTATCTGCCGGAGTAGTTGAAGTCGCAAATATCCCGGGGAGCTGTTGCCAGATTCCAAAAGCTGGAACCGACGTAGTTGTCGAAAAGAAATCCCAAACGGAAAGTGCCGCCGCAATAGATGTAAGCGTCACGTTCGGTAAAGCGGTTGGCACAGGAGTAAAGCCCGAATTCTCCATTACTGCGGCGGATGGAGTTGATACTCATCAACTGCATGATCACCTCCCGGCTGCAGGCGCTGTTGCTGGGTTGATACATGTCGATTTCCGGATAGGCATAAATTTCATGTCTGGCCGGGAAAGGATTGCCGTAAGAGATGAAGTGTCTGCCGGATGGTGAAGCGGCCCGGGTGATCGCCAGACACCAGGCGGCGAGAGTGGCTTTCTGTTCCGGAGTGCTGGCCTCATCAATGAAGTGGAGCATGAAGTTGCTGACATCCATTTTGAGATCATTTTCGATATGACGGGCGATGGCATTGAGATAATTGGTAAGCCGGGTCATGAAGCGTTCCCGGTTTTGCAGAGGTTCAAAGCCGGTGTTGAGCCGTGATTTGAGATTGCCGCCGCCGAAAAGGGCGTACCGGCGGAATCCGGGCATGTTTTTGAGCCATTGATCGAATTTGGTGAAATCCAGCGGTTTGACCAGATCATCATTGCTGTCAAACATATCCGGGGTGACTCTGGGCAGAGCCGTTTCGTGACCCCAGGAGAGATTCATCTGATAATCCCGGATGAGCTGCATGGCGCGGGCGAGGTTGCTCTGATCGACGACCTGCTCGTGACAGCGCGGGGCATTGAGATAATCCCAAGTGCCGTAAAGGGTGCTCAATTCTGCGGGAAATTTGAGATGTCCGATGGCAATTTTGTACTCTTTTTTCGTGCCGTTATCCAGCGTGGCGGTCACGGTATAAGTTCCGGGTGCAGCATTGGCGGGTGCGGCGACTTTCAGAAAAATCTGTACGCTTTCGCCGGGGAGTAATTTCAGAGCATAAAAACCGTTTTCTGCGCGAAGTTCCACAAGGCGGTTGGAGTTGAAAAAGTTCCGGGCATCAGCGTTGGAGACACCGCGCATGACCTTTGCCGGGAAAGGGGAGTTCACTTTGAAGCGTACCGTTTTTTCTGCCGGATCGGCATTGGTGAAATTCAATGCCATATTGCGGCTTTCCCCGGCAGACATCACCAGATCATAACAGGATGGATCATCCTGCGGGTACTGGAACGAGGTGAAAACATCCCAACGGACAGCGCTCCACATCACAATACCGCTCAAACCGGCCTGACTCATGATCTGCTGATTGGCTTTGGCCAATTCGATCTGGGCCTGATTGACAGGAAAGTCGGTATTGTCTTTGAGCAAGGTAAGATTCTGCTGATTTTTGAGCAGTTGGTCGGCCAGTTGTGTTACGTTGAAGTTGCTTCCGGCTAAAGCGGCATTCTGCCGGAGCTGGGCGGCATCCTGATTCAAACGTTTTTCCAGGCGCATGAAGTTGATGAATCCGGCGGTGTTTCCTTTGAATGCCCGGTCGGTAAAAAGCACCGGGGCGTTGGCCGGGCCGGAAAGGACTTCGATCTCATCGGTGAAAAAGTAGGTGGTGTCCTGTTCCGGAAAGACGATGAATTTTACATAACGGGCTTTGAAAGCTTTGTGATTTTTGCTTTCCAGCCACATGCGGTGGCGGCCGTTTTCGTAGGGCGGAATAATGTTCCGGTTGACGGCGATCATATCACAAACGATGGTCATTTTATCCGGTTGATGTCCGGCGAGCATCAGCAGTCTGACCGGATAGTGCACTCCGCCGTGGCCCTGTGCCATGTGGATACGCACTTTGTCGATGGAAACTCTTTTGCCCAGATCGACATAAAATGAATAATATGCTCCGCCGTACCAGCCGACGGATTCTTTATAAAACCAGATATCATCATTTCTGGATTTCCCATCGGTCAGATCCATCGGATCGTTGGCATCGGTGGTAAGATGGTAAGTCGGCCGCTGCTCATACACAAAACGTTTTCCGGCGGCAAGGTTTTCGCCGTGAACGGTTGTGAATGCGGCGCAGATGGCGGTAACAGATAAAAATTTATATAACTTCATGGGAATCTCATTATGGTTGCTGGTTGTTGAAAAGTTGGTTGAAAGTCTGACAGATGCTTTTGACCGGTATCCGGTTGCGTAACGGGATCACTTCGCTTTGAATACATTTCAAATCCGGTGTTTTTTTCAGAAGCCTGATGACCTTTTGCCAGTCGGTGTTGCCGTATCCGGGAAGAAGGTGAGTATCATATTGGCCGTCATTGTCATGCAGATGACAATTTACCGTATACGGCAGCATTTTTTCCTGAATACGGTCATCGTATTCAGGCTGGGCATCGACCAGAATATAGCTGTCGTATGCGCTGTTGCGTTCATAGAGCCGTCCCTTATCCATCTGGTTGGCGTGACCGGCATCGAAACAGAATCCCAAAGCATCGGTCGGAAATTGTTTTTTAAGCTCCAACAGTACTTCCGGGGTGTTGCTCCGGCACCAGATGTTTTCGATACAGACGGTAACATGATTATCTTCGGCGACCGGCAGAATCTGATCAAGAGCTTCTTTCATCAGCTCAATGTGTTTATTCAGCGGCAACTGTGGATAGTAGTAATCGTTGCCGACGTGGATGGTGATAGTATCCACCCCCATATCGGCGGCGATTTTGAGATGCAGTTTATGACGCATGAGCAACTGACTGCGGAACGGTTCTTCCGGGCAATTCAAATCCATGAATTGCCCGAAAGGTGCATGGGCATCGACAAAGGACAGATGGGCATCGCTCATCTCTTTATCCAATGTGTCTGCCATGGTGATATCTGCCATGATCATATTTATCAGGTCATGGGTCAGTACCAGATGTTTTGCTCCGTTGGCGGCAAACTCCGCCATTACGCACTGCCGCTGACCGGCATCAAGCGTTTTGAAGTCGTAATAAAATGTGATCGGCACCGGAAACATAGTTCATCAATTTCCTGCCAGCCACGGGCCATTGGCGGTTGTGTCATCAATAATGCTGTCAGTTTCCGCGATCGTGCCGACGTGTCCGTCACCGTAACCGATGTTGGCATTGCTTTGATGACGGGAAAAGTTTGGTCTGCAAGGGTCAAGATAGTTCAGATCCGGACCGTTGTTGGCATAGGTGTCAGCATAGACGAAAAAGCGGGAGGGATTGACGATTTTGGTGTACTTCAAAAGCCGGATATTGGCAGCGATACCATTCCAGTTGAGGTTTCTGGTCATGACACTCTGACCGTAATTGGTTCCTTTGTATGAGTGGTACTGACTGCGGTCATAACGGCAACCCTGACCGGGGTAGGCGGGGTCAAGTTCGCCTTGGGATGAGGGACAGAGGAATGCGCCTTTGACCGGTTCATTGGTGTATTCCACGCTGTATGCTTCACCGGGCATCAGACCGAGCGTGACCATCAGTTTGGCGTAACCGAATTGCGCACCGACAGTATCTTTATTCGGCAGGCAGTAGTCCTCAAAATCGTTGGCGTACTGCAAAGCGGCACTGCTGATCTGCTTGAGGTTGTTGATGCAACTGGCAGTGCGTCCGCGTTCACGGGCGGAATTGAGAGCCGGAAGCAGGATAGCCGCAAGGATAGCAATAATGGCAATGACGACCAGCAATTCAATCAAGGTAAAGCCCATGGGCTTTGTTCCTGAAATCAGGAACAAATTTTGTTCTCTTCGGTTCATTTTTCTTCCTTCCTTTGTTGGTGGATTTTGCTCCAAGGACACTCCATTTTCCTGAGTGACTTACGGTACAGCATTCTTTTCCGTTCAACCTCGAAGAAAGTATTTTTATGGTTTCCTCCCCGATCGTCGGGGAAAATTTGTAAGCAGTAAAACCGGCAATTGCGGAGTGATCATCACTGGGGGATTCGATGACGAAAACATTTTTCCGCTTTGACTTACCGGATTTTTCCAGAATATTCTGCAATCGTAAAGCAGTATTGTAATCGCTGCACACCACTGCCGCACTTTCCGGAAATTCCAGCAGACGGGAACTTTGAGAGGGCAGAGAGAGGTGTTCAAAGTGATTTTCCGGTTTCCAGATGGATAAGAAACCTTCCCGGCGGTCAATGTCTGACGGCACAAATTCCTGACCGTCTTCCTCCAGATAACAGCATTCCGTGATTTTTCTCCGGTTGAGTGACGTGGCGATCGCCGCACCGCAGGCAAAATTGGGATAAGTTACCGCATCGTGATCGAATCCCTCATAGTGCTTATCCATAAATATCAGCGGGTAGTAGCGCGGGCGCAGACGGATGATCTTTGCCGCTTGTTCCGGAGTGAGGATCGACCAGACCAGACAGCCGGAAATGGAAAAGTCATTGAGGATCTCTTCCAGAATGGCCTCTTGCTTTTCCGGACTGTCATCGGCAGAGAAAAAACAGAGCGAGCAATTCAATTGCTCCAGGCCGCGGAAAAGTTGCAAGAACAACTGCTGTTGAAACGTTTCGTCTGAAGCGAAGTCAAAGACCACCGCGATTTTTTTTCGGTATTTGCTGGCTTCCGGCAGCGGGGAATTATCCGGTACGCTGGTTCCGGTGGCCCGGCGGCGGTCGAGAATATTCCGGCGGCGCAATTCATTCAGTGCTTTGGCCAGAGTAATATGGTTGATGCCCAGCTCAATGGCCAGTTTTTTATCCGGTGGAAATTTTGTTCCCGGCGGCAATTCGCCGGACTTTATCATATCCGTCAATGTAACAATGACCGTTTCGTAGATCGGACGGTTGAAACATTGCAAATTTTCTTTGATTTTACTGAAAATACTCTCTGCCATTGTGAAAAAAGCCGGTTTGTTCAGAATTAAATGTATACCATAATATACCATTGCTTTTTCTGTTTGCAAATTCCGTAATGCAAATTTTTGAAAAAAAAGTGAGGCTTTACCGGTTTCGTGGTGAATGGTAAGTTTCAGTTTGGGTATCAAAACATAGATTATGTCCCAAATTTTGTGAAAGACAGGCATAAATTTATAGGTAATGTCCCGAATTTTGTGAAATCCAGACAGAGGGGGGGTAAATGAACATTTCTGTGATGTATAAAATATATCACAGAAGTTGTGATTTTTCAACCGGATCTGCATGGGTCAGTTCCAACCGGCTTGTCCGGGCGCAGCTTTATGCGAAGAGTGATG